>NZ_JARKPW010000067.1:0-35048 GCF_029975095.1 Aminiphilus sp. | reverse complement strand
GCACTGTTGCTCTCCCACCGGGCCTATGTGCTCCAGACGGGACGGCTGATTCTCTCGGGAACGTCCAAAGAACTCCTCGCAAATCCAGAGGTGGAGGCGGCCTACCTCGGTGGAAAACCCGCAACGCACTGAAGGAGCCGGAAGAGCGGAACGCTTCTCTCCGGAGATGACGACGGTTTCCGGTGGAAGCTCCTTCCGGTGGGCATCCGCAGTGGTACTTCCGCCGAAGAATCGGGGAGGGCGTTCTTAGAGAGGAACGGTGGTCCGGACCGGAGAGCGGATTCGGGAAGACCGTGCTCCCGGCCAGGAGGCGAAGGCCCTTCTTTCCGGAGAGAACGGTACGGACTCGAAGGGGCGGCGAGCGTTTTCCGGGAGGCGACGAAAGGAATGAACAGCAATGGAGCGGATTGAGTGTATTGTCACCGCACCGCACGTTTTCACCATGGCCGGGGAGGGCGTGGGATACCGGCCCGATACAGCTCTCGCGGTGGATGGAGGGCGTATCCTCGAGGTAGCGGCCAGAGAAGAGATTTGTACCCGCTATGCGGCCCGCCGCGTTCTGGACGGACGGCATCACGCGCTGTTTCCGGGTTTCCTCGATGTACACATGCACATGTCCGCCTGCCTTCTCCGGGGGATGGCCCAGGACGTGGGCAACTGGATGATGCACGGCTTCTTTCCCTTTGCCCTGCATCTCGACGGAGAGGCACTCCGGGCCGGCACGCGGCTCGCCGTACTGGAGTCGCTTCGGGTCGGCACGACAACCTTCGGCGAATACGGCATGGAGGCGGATTTCATGGCGTCCCTGGCGGAGGAGGCGGGTTTCCGAGCTCAGGTGACGGTGCATTTCCGGGAGACCGAGGATCGTGTCTACGCGCCGGAGGAACTCTACGTCTTCGATGAGGAAAAAGGACGGGAGGGAGTGGAGCGCTGCCGCGGTGTCTTCGAGCGATGGCACCGCCGCGGGAACGGACGAATCACGGTTCTCTTCGGCCCCCAGGCGCCCGACGCGGTAAGCCTGGAATCGCTGCGGCGGGTCCGGGAACTGGCTCTGGAGTGTGGAACGAAGGTGCATCTCCATCTCGCCCAGGGAGACCGGGAGACGAAACAGATGCTGTGGCGTTACGGCAAAAGGCCGATTCCCTGGCTTTTGGAGATGGGCTTCGCGGACGAGCATCTCCTGGCGGTGCACCTCACGGACGCCACGGAGGAAGAGGCCCGCCTCGTGGCGGAAACGGGGGCCTCTCTGGCGCTCTGTTCCGGTTCCATCGGCATCATCGACGGCATGGTACCTCCCGCAAAGGCGTTTCAGGACGCGGGAGGATGGGTCGGCCTGGGGAGCGACCAGGCTCCGGGGAACAACTGCCACAACATGCTGAACGAAATGAAGCTCACCGCTCTCTTCAACAAGATCCGCTACGCCGATCCGGAGGTCATGCCCGCTTGGAAGGTGCTGCGCATGGCCACCGTCGAGGGTGCTCGTGCCGTGGGACTCGGCGCGGAGGTGGGTTCCCTGGAAAAAGGAAAGAGGGCTGATTTCTTTCTGCTGGACCTGAGAAAGCCCACCATGCTTCCCGTGCATGAGGATCCTCTTCGGAACATCGTTCCCAATCTGGTGTACAGCGCCCGGGGAGACGAGATCTCCCTCGTGGCCGTGGACGGAAACGTGCTCTACGAGGAGGGGCGTTTCCACACCCTCGACGAGAAGCGGATCGTTGCCGAGGCGATTCGCCTCGCACGTCCCCTTGGCGCCAGGGGAGCCGCTCTGTTCCGCGAACTCCGTGGCCCCAATGCGCGCTCCATGGAGGAGGGAAAGCTCTAGGTATCCGGTTCGCTTTGTCGGGGGACTCGCTTTCCCCCAAGGAAGATGCATCGCTCTCCGGCAACATCTCCGGGTTCGCTCACCTCGACGGGGAGGATGCACGCCCATGACATTTCGCCTTGTCTGTTCGATCTGCTCCCGTTTCTTTTCTTCCGAGGCAGATCTCTCCCCCTCCCGCCAGCGGTGTTTCACCGATCTCGACGCGGTGTTCAGGCTGCGGGGAAGTCCCCTCTTCGGAGAGAAGGGATACAGAACAAAGCCGTTCCGGAGGAACGCAGCGGACCTCCGGAACGGCTCAGGTGTTTTCTTTCCTGTTTCGCAATACCGCCTTTGTCAGGAACAAGTTCGGTCCGGGCCCAGGGCCTCCTCGGCGGAAGGAGGGGTGTCTCCCGGAACGTTCCAATGAGCGTTTCCCATGAGGACGAAGGATTCAACGGAGATGAGCGGGCGACGCAGAATCTCCGCCGTCTCCGGAGAGAGGCCGAGGGACGTGACGATCTCGGCCCCGGCGGTCCGAACGGCATCGAAGTACCAGGAAAGGGTTTCTCGCATCTCCGGAACATGGAGCAGTTCTCCGGTGGTGCAGAGAAGCGAGCCCAGAAAATGTTCGTCGTCGCCGTTCGCGAGGAGTTCGAACTCCCGCACCAGGGCGTCGAAATGATGCCGTTCGGGAAAACCGCAGTTGGAAAGAAGAAAGTTCCGTGTCGTGTGCTCGGGATAGCGAGGGGGATGGGTATAGTGCTCCCCTTTTCGGACAAACCAGGGTTTCGCCAGAGGAAGGGTTCGCTCGAGAATGCGTTTCAGGCGGGCCGTCATGCCGTAGTGATAGAGCGGTGTCGCCCAGATCGTCAGGTCCGACGCCAGTATTTTCTCGAGGATCCGGGGCATGTCGTCCTTGTGGACGCAGACACCGGGTGTCTTGGTCCAGCAGGCGAAGCACCCCAGGCAGTCCCGGATCTCCAGATCCGTCGCGTAGAGCGTCTCCGACGATGCCCCCTGCGTTGCGGCGCCTTCCAGAAAAGCCTTGAGGAGGATGTCGGTATTGCTCTTTCGCCCCCGGGGGCTTCCGTTCAGGGCAAGGATGCGAAAGGGTTTGTCCGTCATTGGAGCATCCGTCCTTTCTCTACTCGCCGGAGAAGAAATTTTTGCGCGGAAGTGCTTTCCGTACTCCGTTCACTCACTGATGAGAGAGCCGCAGAACTCGCACTCCCGGGGATGTCCCGGGGTGACGATGTTGTTGGCGCCACAGCTCCGGCAGGTGACGAGCCGCGGAACGGGCGGGGGCGCGGAGGGCTCCGTTCGTTGTTGCACGCCTCCGCGGTCCATGAGAGGGGCGTCGTCTCGTGTCCTCCCCTGCGTTCCGCTTTCTTCTGTCCTGTCGCCCTGTCCTCGTCGCTGCAGATCGGCCTCCATGGCGAGATGGCGTTCCACCGCGGGAACCACCACGCGCTTCGCTCCCTCGTTCAGATAGGCGTCGGGAAGATAGCCCGTGCGAATCAGAAAGCCGACCTCCGAGGCGACCTTGTCGGGGCGCTTGGAGACGATGCGGGCGATCTCGTCGATCTCGAAGAAACGCTTGTTCACGATCACGTCCAGATACTCCCGCACCATCTTCCCCCGGTAGACGAGCTTGTTGCCGAAACGCCAGAGGATGAAGCCGAGAAGCGTGAAGGTGATCGCCAGGCCGACCACGAACTCCCCTTCGCGTCCGAGCGTATCTCCGTAGAGGTTCTGCTGTTCCTGGTAATAGCCGTACCCGCCGATGGCGAAGACCAGCATGATGACGATTCCCACGACTTTGAGGATGCGTCCCGTGGAGATGCTCGCATGACGGTCCCGGGCGAGGCGCATCACGAGGAGCAGCACGCCGAGGGGCCAGAAGATCATGGACACGATGATGAAGGGCCAGGAAAGATACCAGGGAACCTGAAGTCGTTTGGCGTACTCGGAAGAAGGCATGGCGTGTCTCTCCTCCTCGGAAGGTTCTGTGCGGGAGCGCTGACGCGCTCGACCGGGAATGTTTTCTTCGGACCGGCGCTGCGGCGGTCGGGCGGTGAGAGAATTCAGGTCCGTCTCGCCGCGGTACGTTGTCTCACTTGAGACGGAGAAGACGGGCGTTGCGCTCTTTGAGAAGGCGCTCCGCCTCGGAGAGCAACCGCTCCCCTTCCTGCGGCTCGCCGCCCCCGCCGGAAGAGCCTGCACCCGACTGGTACAGCGTCTCCAGAAGGTTCGCGAGGCGCTCCTCCTCCGCCGCCAGAGAGGGATGGCTCATGGGATCGCTGTAGCGGAGCGCTTCCGAAAGTGCGCGGGGACGTGCGGCGAAGGAACCGGTCTCTCCGCCTCGGGAGAAGGCTTCGGCGGCCTGGTCCGCTTTTGTCGCGAGGTCCGCAAGGCGCAGGCGGCTGCGGCGCGCTTCGTCGTCGTTGCGGCCCGTGGAGAGGACCACCATGGAAAGAAAGCCTCCGAGGACGAGAAAGAGCACGGCGCCCCCCACGTGGAGCGCCACGTAGGCCGGTACGGAGAGCGTCCAGCTGCGGGTGACGAGCACTGCGGCGAGGACGAAGAGATCGTAGAAACAGATCATGGTGCCGAGAGAGAAGAGAGACGGCAACGGCGCGACCCGCTCGTCCCCCGCGATCACCTGGAGAATCCCGTAGCCGAAGGAGAGAACGGTACAGAAAGCGAGGGTGCCGAAGGAGATCCAGAAATGCGTGTTCCGCATCTCCGGAGAGGTGAGCAGAAACGTCACCACCGTCGCTCCCGCCACGGCGATGCCCAGGAGAAACAGAAGGATCAGGCTGAACGTGAGTTTTCTCATGGCGCGTCTTCCTTCCTTGAGGAGTTTCTCACGAAGCTGTTCCGGAGGACTCGTCCGACGGGCCGGCCATCCGGGCGCCGCACTCGGGACAGAAGCGCGTTTCCGGCGCGACCTCCTTGCCGCATCCCGGACAGAAGCGTTTCGACGGCGTCGCCGCGCTCTTCGCCTCGTCTCCGTCCACGGCGGTTCCGCAGGAGGGGCAGAACTTCATGGCCCGCGTGACGGGCTCGCCGCACTTGGTGCAGGGAAAGGGAAGCGGTGCGGCGCACTGCATGCACGCCGTGGCCCGCTCGGGGTTGTCCGCGCCGCATTTGGGGCAGGGGCGGTAGGGGTCGCCGCAGGAGGGGCAGAAGCGCGATCCCTTGGGAAGCGGATTGCCGCATTTGTTGCACAGGGGAACCTCGGAGGGGGTTTCGGGCGCCTTGCGCGGAGGTTCTTCCCCGCGGAGAATGTTGGCCCCGCAGGTGAGGCAGAATTGGGCACCCGGGGGGTTGTGCGTGCGGCAGCGGGCGCAGAAGACCGAACCGCCTCCGGTCTGGAGCTGTCCTGCCATCTGTCCCGCCGCGGCGCCGAAAGCGCCGCCGAGTCCGAAGCCGAGTCCGGCTCCGAGTCCGGCCCCGAGGAGCCCCGAACCGCTTCCTTCGTTTCCTGCGGCGGTCTGGAGCGTGTCAAAGGTCCGCATCTGCTGGTAGGTGTACCCCATGATCTCCATCTTGGCCCGCTCCGCCAGGGCTTTCTTGAGTTCCTGCACGGCGGGATCCTCTTCCGGCACGTTGATGGAGTTCACGAAAAAGTTCACCGCTTCGATGCCGTAGTCGGCGAAAATTCCGCCGATGCGCTGTTTCATGTGTTCGGAAATCTCGTCGAGATAGGCGTTCACCTGGAGAATGCTGATGTCCTTCTTGATCAGGTAGGTGGAGATCAGATCCTTCACTTTGGTGAGGAGCACTCCGCGGAAGAAGCGCTGGAGAGTGCTCTTGTCGAAGGAGGGAACGGCGCCGACGAGTTTCACCAGAAACTTGCGGGAGTCCTCGATGCGCACGCCGAACTGCCCGTGGGACCGCACGGGAATGAAGATACGGTATGAAGGATCCTGCAATTGGATGGGATCGGAGGTTCCCCATTTCACGTCCAGAGAGTGCACCTTGTTGATGAACCATACTTCGGCCTTGAAGGGGGACTCGCCGCCGAAGGGAAGATTGATGAGCCTGTTCAGCAGAGGAATGTTGTTCGTGCTGAGCGTATGACGTCCCGGACCGTAGAGGTCGAGGGCCTGACCGTTCTTGAACAGAATCGCCTCCTGTGCTTCGCGGACGACGAGCTGGGTCCATGTACCCAGTTCATCGCTCCGGGAGGGATCGGCGGCATTCGCATATTTCCACGCGAAAACTTCGTGCGGATCCGGTCCGAGATATTCCACGACCTCCACAATGGCCATGGGGCGGACACTCCTTTCCTGTGCGTCGCGTCGGGCTCTTCTTCCGCTCCCGAATTCGGGGGCGGAGCAGTGTTTTTCGCAAGCGCTCTCAGTTTCTTCGGATGCTCTTCCGCCTGTACGTCAGGGTTCCCAGAGGAATCAGGAGCAGCACCCATCCTGCAGGAATGAAGCCCAGGGAACAGCCGCCGCCCTCGCCGTCCCCGCTTCCCGTCGGAACGGGAGGAGGCAGGCCGCCGCTTGAAAGGGCCAGGCAGAGCGGATCCAGGAGGAGGCCGTCGTAGGCGCCGTCATAGATGATCAGATAACCGATGCCTCCGTCGTCGAGAGCGACCACCGCTTCGTCGGGAGAATCCACGAGGAGGAGGCGGAAGGTTACGGTGAACCGCCCCGTGGTGGGGTCGTAACCCGCCTCGAAAAAGTTTCGCCAGGAATTTCCCGCCAGATTCACGAGGTTCACCGCGCCCTCCTCGAAATGTTTGAAGAGATGGATCTTTTCGAAGATGGCCGTGGTCTGGTCCTGGACGGTCTCCATGGAGGCCTCGAAATCTGCGATGGTGGCCGCATCCCAGACGGTGAGAAGATCCGCGCTGGAGAACTCCCAGGAGACCAGGAAGGGCAATCCGGGATATTTTCCGGGCGGGATGGTCTGGTCCACGCTGATGGAGAACTGGAACGCCTTGAAGACGTTCCTCACGGAGGGTACGTAAAGAGGGTGGACCTCCTCGAAGGTCACCGGGCCGATGTTCGTGAGGAGCACCACCTCGTCCAGTCCCTGGGGAATATCCGTGCTGATGGCCTGGAGCGTCGCGCTGCCCATGGCCAAGGGGGTGAAGAGGGGCGTGTAGGGGACGACGTCGAGAGAGATGTCGTAGGTGACGTCCAGGCGGTATCCTCCGACTCCCGTGAGGTGCAGGTCCGGTGAGACGGTCATGCCGACGAAGCGGAAGGACCTGAGAAGTGCCCCGAATCCGGGGAAAATGTGGGGAATGTCGGCGCTCGCTTCACCGAAGAGGTAGCGGTTCCGGACGAGCTCGCTTCCCTCCACGTTCACCGTATTGATTCCCCAGTTTCTGAGACGAACCCAGAGACGGTCGTTGGGTGCAGCCAATACTCGAAGCGGAATAGTCTGGTCCGCAGGGCCGAAGGTGTAGGTGCGGAATCGGGAGGGCTCGACGTTGCCCACGGCGAAGCCCACCTCAAACAGATCGGGACGCCGGAGGAGCGTCATGACAAAGGGAAGCCGTGCCGCATCCGTGTCGGGAGAGACCGTGTCGGAGGAGATGGCGAGAAAGGCGGGAAAGGTGCCGTAGGAACGAGCGCCGAAATCCCAGGTGAGCGTGGTCTCCTTGCGGACATCGCCGGAGACGAAGGAGAGGGAACGGGCCGTGATGCCCGTTCCGCCGAGGGTCACATCCAGGGAGCGGGTCGGATCCTCGTTGGAGACCGGAAGAGCCAGGGTACCCTTGGGAAGCACCGTGCGCACGAGGAACGGGTCGAGCTGGGATCCGGTGCAACGGGTGTTTCCGAAGACGACGAGGGGTGCCTCCGAAGCGACGGTGACGGAAAAGGATTCCGTCTGGGAGGCCCCGCCGTCGAAGACTTCTCCCAGGGCGAAGAGGTCCGTGTTGCTCTCCAGAGGAAAGGGCGGCAGTTGTGAGATGGAGAAGGCTCCCCCCACGGCGGCTGCCGCGAGGAGGCAGAACGCAGGAAGAAGAAAGACGCGGAAAAATGTGGTCGCCTTTTTCACGACGGACACCATCCTTTCACGGGATATAAACCGGCATGGCCTCCAGGAGGCCCGGAGCTTTCCGGCGTGGAACGAAGAAGACGGCAACGAGTGCTTCGGCCATTATACCGCGTTCGGTTCCTCTTCGAGTACCTCGGTGATGCGAATCTCTTCGCATGCGGCGAGGGGCATCACCATGGGAGATGCCAGTTTTCCCATCTCGGGGTGGAACGTCAGGCTCATCCTCGGGCGGTGTGGTGCTTCGGCGGGAATGGCCGTGACGAGTCCAACGTGTCCCGTTGAGAGCCGAAGCCACGTTCCCACGGGATAGGGGGCCACGACGCGGAAAAAGGCCTTCACCACCCGTGGATCGAAGAGCGAGCCGCTCCCTTCGAGAATGAGAGCGTGGGCCTCCCAGGGAGTCCGGCAGGGACGGTAAGGCCTCGGAGAGACGAGGGCGTCGTAGACGTCCGCCACGGCGACGATGCGACTGAAGAGATGGATTTCCTCTTCCCTGAGGCCGCCGGGATAGCCGCTTCCGTCCCACCGTTCATGGTGCTGCAGCGCCACGATGCGTGCGGTGGGCCAGACGAGGTCATGTCCCGCGAGGAGATCCCATCCTCCTTGCGGGTGAAGGTTCACGAGGAAGCGTTCCTCCCCGTCGAGAGGCCCCTTCTTGTCCACGATCTCCGAAGGAATGGCGGCCATGCCCAGATCGTGCAGCAGGGCGCCCAGTCCGAGATTGTAGAGCTGCGCGTAGGAAAAGGAAAGCTCTTGTCTGAGCAGCAGACTCGTGGTGGCCACGAGAGCACTGTGGGTGAAAATGTACCCGTCGTGTCCACGGAGGGCGAGGAAGCGGAGGACGAGACGGTCGGAGCGGTCGAAGACGTCCTCCAGAATATCCCGAAGGACACTCTGGATCCGCTCCATCCGCTCCGGAGGCAGATGGTCACCCCGTGCGGCCGTGGCGGTGACGAAGAGATCCTGCAGCTCTTTCAGGGCACGCCGGAACGTCTCAGGGCGAAGAAGGGGCTCCTCCGCCGCGTCGGGAAAACGCCGATCCCTGATGTACACGAAGGGAACCGCCTGTTTTTTCAGGAGAGCGATGGTCCGCTCCGTCAGGGCCAGATCCTCCCGGAGCAGCAGGGCTCCCGTGGAGGAGAGTATGGGCAGGGCAAGGAGCATCCCCGCTTCCAGTGCTTCCGTCCGAACGAGGCGCATGGGGTCAGCTCCTCCCCAGGACCAGGGCGGCGAGAGCCGCCAACTCCCCCGCCACGGCGGCGGCGCCGAGAACGTCCCCGTTCGTGCCGCCCAGGAGATGCCGGGCGAAACGGCACAGCCCCCAGCCGGCCAGAAAGGCCGCCGTCATGGAGACGAGCCACTGTCGCGGCCCCAGCGGAAGAAGAAGGGCGGCGCAGAGCAGTCCCCGGAAGAGTTCCACCTTGCCGAAGGGAATCACATAGTCCCGGGCCAGCCCCGTCTCCCAGGGGTAGGTGCCGAAAAAAGCCGCCCCGAGGAGTGCAAAGCGCCCCGCACAGGCCCCGAGCGCGAGCAGGAGCGGCCACGATCCGGGAGGAAGGGCTTCCGCCAGGGAAGTCCACAGGCCAAGGGCGACCACCAGAAAAATCGCGCCGTATCCGCCGATGCGGCTGTCTTTCATGACCTTCCGCAGCGCTTCGCCCCGTTTGCCGCTCCCCCACCCGTCCGCCAGGTCCGTCCAGCCGTCGAGGTGGAGCGACCACCCGAGCAGGGCATAGAGCGCCAGCGCTCCCCACGCAGCGGCCCGGGGAGGCATGCCGAGAGCGCAAAGGGTGCCTCCTCCGCCGGCGAGTCCTCCCAGCAGGGCTCCCACGAGGGGCGCGAACGTGAGGGCCGACGCGGGAGAAACGGGCTGTCGCGGCCAGAAGCGGGAAGGGATGGGAATTCGGGAGAGAAATCCCAGAAGAAAGATGAATTCGGCGTAGAGGCGCGCCGGAATCGCGGTGGGGATCATGGCGTGAAGATCCTTTCCGTTTCGCCGGGCTCCATTGTGTCCGCAGCACGAGGACGCATCATCGTCATAGGTCCGGCATGTCCGGGGGCGTTCCCTTGAGCCATTGCGGAATGCCCGCGACCACGAAGGCCACCGCGTCTGCCCTTGCCGCAGCGACTTGGTTCGCCCGTCCCTGAAGATCGACGAAACGCCGTCCGAGGCGGTACGGAGGAATGGGAGCGTGCCCCACCTCGTTGCTCACCACGAGAAAGTGGGCGCTCCGGGCGGGCGCGTCGAGCAGGTGCTCCAGGAGGTCCAGGATCCGCTTTTCCGCCGCGTTCCATGCGACAAGGTCCTCTCCGTCGGCGGAGGGTTCCGCCAGGAGAAGCCTGGAGAGCCAGAGGGTAAGACAATCAAGCAGAAGAATGCCCCGGATGCCCCGGATTTTTTCGGGGATCTTCTCCGGTGTACCTTCCAGGGTGTGCCATGTCTCGGGCCGTGCGGCCCGGTGCAGGGCGATGCGGGCCGCCATCTCCGCGTCTTTGACGTCCGCCGTGGCCACGTACGTGACGGTGCCGCCGCCGAGGCGCTCCGCCGTGGTCTGGGCGAGACGGCTTTTACCGCTCCGCATACCGCCGAGAAACAGGGTCAGGGATGACATGTCTCTTCTCCTTCTCTCTCTTGCTCCACTCTTTGCGAGGGTGACGTCCGATGTCGTTCGTGGCAGAGCTTTCTCGAGTTTGTGCTGTATGCATCAAGGTGTCCGAATTCGAGACAAGTATAGAGCCGGGAGCAGAGAGGGCGCAAGCGCCGTCTTTTTGCTACGATGGGGTGGTGGCGGAATCCGGTCTCTTTCGCCGGAAAAGGCCCCGCCGGAGGAGCGCTCCCCGGCGACGAATCGGGAGAGGAGTTGGCCGATCATGGAAAAGCGCGATTGCGCAGAAATCGATCCGCAGATCACCGATGTGCTTCTGGCGAGAAAAACCCTGGAGGGACGTGTCCGGCACACCCCCACGGAACGTTCCGCGCCGCTCTCGCAGGTTTGCGGCGGAGAGGTGTATCTCAAGTTGGAAAACCAGCAGCTCTGCGGTTCCTTCAAGGTACGGGGAGCCCTGAATCGGATGGAGCGCCTGACGCCGGAGGAGCGGCGCCGCGGCGTGGTCACCGCCTCCAGCGGGAATCATGCCCAGGGAGTGGCCCTTGCTGCGGTGGAGCTGGGCGTGGCAGCCACGGTCTGCGTTCCCGGCGTCTGTCCCGAGACGAAAAAACAGGCCATTCTCACCCGGGGAGGCTCCCGGGTGACTCTCAAGGTGGTGGGACACTACTACGACGACGCCGAAGCCGAGGCGGCCCGTCTCGCCAGAGAGGAGGGGCTCACCTACCTCTCCTCCTTCGAGGATCCCTGGATCATCGCCGGAGCGGGAACGCTGGGACTCGAACTTTTCCTCGATCAGCCCGATCTCGATCTGCTTCTCGTGCCCGCCGGAGGCGGAGGGTTGATCAACGGCGTGGCCATCGCCGCCAAAGCCCTGCGCCCCGAAGTGGAGATCTGGGGCGTGCAGTCCACGGCCTCCATGCCCTGGGTCGCTTCCTGGCCGGGGGGAACCGTGGTGGAAGTGACCTATGAGGACTCCCTGGCGGACGGTCTCATGGGCTACATTCCCCAAAGCCTCGTCGATCTGGCGAAGAAGCGCGTCACGGGATTTCTCGCCGTGGAGGAGAAGGACATCGCCCGGGCCATGGCCTTTCTGCATCGGGAACACCACCAGGTGGTGGAAGGTTCCGGCGCGGTGGGCGTCGCCGCCCTGCTCGCGGGGAAGATCGACGTGACGGGGCGCCGGGTGGGGGTGATCCTCTCCGGAGGAAACGTGGACGAGGCGGTTCTCCTCTCCGTGCTCGGAGCGGCCCTCGACGGATGAGGCGCGCTACTCGGAACTCTCTCCGGGTTTGATGATCTGCTTGATCATCTGCTCCAGGATCTGCTGCTGCACCTGATTCCCCACATCCTCGCTGGAACCGCCGCCGGGACCGACGGGGAAGGAAAGGGTGATGCGGACCTGCTCGTTGGTGTTCTTGTTCTTCGGGTCTCCCGGGGAGACGGGAATGGGCGAGACCGTCTCCCTTCGGGAGACGGAAATGTCCTCCAGGGAAGGAGCGTCCAGGGTTCCCTTCACCTTGAAGGAGACCTCACGGAAATCTCTCCGGGACGCTCCACCCACGAGGCCGCCCAGAATCTCCTGGAGCAGAAGTTCCGACGAGCCGCCTGCCTGGATGAGTCCCTTCAATGCTCCGAGAAAGGCATTGAAGGCAGTGACGTTGATCTCTCCGTAGCACTTCAGGTCCAGCGGCCCTCCGAGGGAGACGCTGCCGTCCGCGGAGAGATAGCGATAGGCGGGGTTTCCGGGAGGCGCGGCCATGCGGCTTCCCGGGATGATGTAGAACATGCCCGTGTCGAAGGCGAAGGAGCCCTTGAGAGAGCGGAAGGGGATCTCCGTGCCTCCCGTCGCCCTCGCCATGTCCTGAATGCCCGGAAAGCCCGAGAAGGCACCGTTCTCGACGTCCAGTGTTCCCTGGGCCTCCGTTCCGAAGAGCCTTCCCAGGGTACCGTTTCCGCGCACGCGGAAGGTCCCCTTTCCGGAGACGCTTCCTTCGAGGGATGCCAGATCCGCCAGGGCGGGTGCCACGTCCACGCTCTCGATGCGCAGGTTGCCGCCCCACTCCCTGGTGAAAAGGTTCATCGTTCCCTGGGCGAAGAAATTTCCGCCGTAGGCTCCGGCGTTTGCGTCCTCCACGGTGACGTATTCGTCCTGGAAGGTGAAGGGAGCCTTCAGAGATTCCGCCCGGAATCCCCGGAGGGAGATCCGCGTGGCGTCGATGAGGCCGCTGCCGCTGAAGAGTCCCTCCGCGAAACTTCCCTTCGTGTCGAAGGAAAACCGCCCGGAAAGGACGTTTTTCGTCGGGCCGAACCACTCCCGGGAGAAGACGGCGAGGTCGAGGTTGTTTCCGGAGGCGGAAAAGGCGACCTTCCACGTCCCTTCCTCGGAGAGGGCGTCCATGGAAGCTATCACAGGAGAAGCGCCGACGAACCCCTGGAATTTCTCCAGGCGGAT
Source organism: Aminiphilus sp. (assembly GCF_029975095.1). NCBI lineage: Bacteria > Thermotogati > Synergistota > Synergistia > Synergistales > Aminiphilaceae > Aminiphilus > Aminiphilus sp. The sequence continues at coordinate 22,162 of NZ_JARKPW010000067.1, read as the reverse complement.
TCGTCCCGCTTCGGCGATGACGAGTGCTTCCGTTTCGGTGAAGGGGAAACCGTTCGCCACGAGGCGAGGTGCGGCAGCTTTCAGGCGGAGCCGTGGCTGTTCGGATGTTCCCGTGATCTCCAGCTCACCGCCGGCCTTTCCCCTAAGATAGACCCCTCCCGCGTCGCCCAGCGTGGCGTGGGAATTGGCCATGTCCATGGAGGAAAGGGTTCCCTTCAGATCGAGCACAGCGGGTTTGCCTCCGCCGGGAAGATCGAGAACGCCGGAAATACTTCCCCTCCCCCCCCAGAGTTCTCCCTGAAGGTCCTGAAGACGGATGCGCCCGAAAGGAGCCGACCCCGGTCCCTTTTCGAGGCGGAGTTTGCCTCGGAAGGACTGGACGGGAAGGGGAACGCCCGCGAGGGCGCTCACCTGAAAGGCTGTCTCCACCAGCGGGGAAGCGATGTTCCCCGTCACCGCGAAGGTTCCCGCGACGCTTCCGTCGAGGGGGGCTCCTGTGGTGTTCTTTTCGGGAAGGATGTTTTTCAGGGAAATGTCCTTGTAGGAGCCGTCGATCTTCAAGGCGACGGCTCCGTCGGAACGCCCGAGAGCGACCGATCCCGAGGCGCGGACCTCTCCGCCTCCGAACTGCGCCAGGGCCTTGGCGATGCGGAATTCCCTCTCCGTGAGGGATCCCTCCAGAAGGACCTTCGAGAGAACCTGCCCTTCCACGTGAAGGCTGGGTGCCGTGACCTGAAGAGAGAGAACGGGTTGGGAGACGTTTCCCGAGAGGCGCCATTGGGCGGATCCCTTTCCGGTCAGGCCGAGGGGAATGCCCGCACCGGGCCCTCCCGAGAGAGAGGAAAGAAGCTCCGGAGAAAGATCTTTGGCGGTGCCCCGAAGATCCAGCGTTCCCCGACCGGGGATATCCGCAACAGTTCCCGAGAATTCCAGGGGAACGGTTCTCCAGACAAGGGTCCCTTTCTCAAGAGAGAAACGCTTTTCCTCGTAGGTGGCCTGGAGGGCCACCGCATCGAGGGGTTCTCCGCGGAAGCGGAACCGTTCCGTCTCCAGAAGTCCCTCCACTTTCGGCGATGCGGCGGGCCCGGTGATCGAGAGGGTTGCGGTGAGGTTGCCCTCCAGAGCGAGCCCTTCCACATCGGGAAAGGCCTCCCGGAGGCGATGGAGCGGCACGGACGAGGCGGTGAGCCGCACGTTCAGGGAGGTCGCGTCATCCGTGCCGGCGGAACCTGTGGCGGTGAAGGGTGCGCCGAGCCAGAGTCCCCTGCTCCGAAAGGCCACATCGACCTCCCGCAATTCCGCCTCCGCGGTGGTGTCGGCCACGGTGTACCCCGCGACGGAGCCGTCGAGATCCCGCAGGCGGACGTGTCCCCGAAGGGCTCCGTCCAGAGGGCCTGCGAGATCGAGATCGAGGAAGGCGGCGGTTCCGGAAAGAAAGCTCAGGAAAGGAAATTCTCCGTGCCATGCGTCGAGGGAGAGGGACGACGCGGCGAGCGTCACGGCCATCTCCGGAGAGGACGGCTCCAGATCCAGGGAGAGCGTTCCCGAAAGCGGCGACTTCCTCACAAGAGCGGAACAGTCCGAGAGCGTAAAGCGTTTTCCCTGCCAGGCCCAGCGGGCGGAGCGGATTTCCAGGGGGATGTCCATGAGGGTTCCCGCCTCGAGACGGGCGGTCCCTTCCGCGACGGGTTCTCCGACGGTTCCGGAGAGGCGGAAGCTCCCGGACAGCGTTCCTCGAGCCGAGAGGAGCGCCTTGTTTGTCGCGTCGTCTCCCGCCAGGGGCGCGATCCATCTCGCCACCTCCTCCAGAGAGAGGTGGCGCAGAGTTCCCTCCAGAGAAACGGCTCCCTCGGGGTCGAGGGGCACTTCGCCTTGCAGGACGAGGGTGTCCGTTCCGAGAGTCACTTCGCCTCGTTCGAGGACGAGCGTCATTCCCCGGGAGGCGGATGTGGACGTTGTCTCGGAGAGTGTTTCGCGGAGGCGCGCCTCTCCTGTGGCGGCGAGGGAGAGCCCGTCGAGAGCGCCCTCCAGGGAGAGCGCGAAGGACGACGCGTTGTCGGTGATGCGAAGGCGTCCCCGTTCGAGCAGGAACGTTCCCGCCGGAGTTTCCGCGGTGCTTTCCAGGAAAGAGAGCGACAACGGGGGGACGTTTCCCACTTCCGGTTCGTAGGCGTCGAGGAGTGGTTCGAGGGCGCCCCAAGGGGCGGAGAGTTTCTGGAGTGTCGCCGTCCGAAGTGCGGGATCTCTCCGGAGCAGGCTGTCCGGATGAAAGGAGAGACGAATGCCGTCGGCGGTGATCGCTCCGTTCTTGCCCCGGAGGGTCACGCCGGAGAGCTGAAATCCCGAGAGAGGGTTACCCGAGACCTGTTCCACCGACAGCGCACCCAGGTTCTTTGCCTCAATGAGGCGTTGGAGTTCCCCGAGCAGAAGAGCCCCTCCCCAATCGAACCTGGAGAGGGAAAAGTAGCCCGCAAAGCCCAGGGCTACGGCGATGCCCATGAGAAGGAGCGACAGGCGCACCGGACCGGACCGAAACCTTCCTGTTCCGGAGGGACCTTCGGGGATGGGTGCGGATGAATTTTCCGGGGGGGCGGACGGGGTCGCCCCGGGGTGTATCTGCCCCCACCTCCGCTCGTCGTTTCTGTCCATCAATCGGAGCTCCTCCACTCGTCGAAATCCTCGAAAGATATTGTATCATCTTGAGCCATGGAGCACGTCCGCAAGATTACCCCGGAAGCACCTTCGCTTCCTTGGGATCTTGCCTGCGGTGCAGGTTGAAGGAAACGGCTCTTCGATCCCGAAGGCGATCTGCACGGACTGAAAGGCTCCGGCAAGTGAGGATTCGGACGGAAGATCCCTTTTCGGCCGGGTCGGTCCGGAGAGACCGGAGCGCTGACGGTCAGACGGTCATGGCGAGGAGGAACATGCATGCTTGTTCTTGAACCACATTGCGGTGTCAGTGGAGACATGCTTCTCGGGGCACTGCTCGACCTCGGAGCTTCCCGGGCACGTCTCGAGCCCCTGGAGCGGTTCGAAGGGCTCGGTGTCGCCGGAACGGAGATCCGCATCGCGAAGACGGTGAAGCAGGGGCTCTCCGCAACCTGCGTCGATGTGCTCCCGAAAGAGCACTACCACGCCCGGTCGGGAGAAGAACTCCGGGTGCTTCTGGATGCCGCGGCCACCTTCGCCGATGCGTCGGAGGAGGTCCGCCGCCGTGCCGGAGCGGCCCTGGAGCTTCTTCTCGCCGCGGAGGCCCAGGTGCACGGCAGCGATCCCGAATCGGTGCACCTTCACGAAGCGGGGAGCTTCGACACCATCGTGGATGTGCTGGGGTTCTTCCTCCTCCTGGAGAATCTGGGGTTTCCGCCACTCTGCTCCCTCCCCGTCCGGGTCGGAGGCGGGACGGTGCGCACCGCCCACGGGCTGCTCGCGGTTCCCGTTCCCGCCGTGGCGGCCCTGGCGGCCCGCTGCGGAATTCCCCTCGAAGGAGGGCCGGTGCGGAAGGAGATCGCCACACCCACGGGAGTGGCGCTTCTCGCCTCCTCGGGGGCCCGTTTTCTGCAGGATCTTCCCTCCGTGGTGCCTCTCCGGGTCGGCTACGGCGCGGGCAGGAAGGATTTCTCCGTTCCCAACGTGTTGCGCGCTCTCCTCTGCAGGGGCGACGCGGAGGGCGAAGAAAAGGGTGACGCTCTCGAAGAGGTCCTGCTCTTCGAGGTCTCCATCGACGACATGACCGGGGAGGAAATGGGGAGAGTGCTGGCGCTCCTTCAGGAAGTCGCTCTGGAAAGCCATCTCGTGCAGGCCCTCGGCAAGAAGGGACGTCCGCTCTTTCTTCTGCGCATTCTGGCGAAGCGGGAGCACTTCGACAGCGTCGCGGACCTTCTCTTCGGGGAAACCTCCACCATCGGTTTCCGCTACTGGCCCGTGGGGCGACGGAAAATGGAGTACACCGTGGAGCGGCGCCCGATGAAAGGGGAGGATCGCTTCGTGCGGGTCAAGATCTCCCGCCTCGGGGGTGTGACGAAGGAAAAGGTGGAATTCGACGACCGCTTCGATCCTCGGTAAGGACGCTCGCGTCCCCCCAACTCCTCTTCGGTCCGGGGCGCTCCGGAACCGGACCGAAGTGTTGCGTCACCACGATATGCTGCGGTATTCCCGGAAGGGCGCGCAGGGCATGTACCGCCTTTGCGGCGATGTCCCCGTCCTCTCCGGAGACGACCAACTCGAGGAGGAGCGTTTCGTGCCTGTCTTTCCCGCCGGAGAGGGAAAGGGCGAAATCCCGTACCTGCGGCAACCGCCACAGCACCTCCTCCGCGTCGTACAGGCGCAACAGATGTCCTCCTGCCCCCCTCCGGGGAAGGCGTCCCCGGACCTCAACGCGGCGGAGAACGGAGCCGCAGGAGCAGCATTCCGGGAGGAACCGCCCTTCATCGCCGGTGCGGTACCGGAGAAGTGGAAAGGAGCGGCGCGTCAGGGTGGTGAGCGTCACTTCCCCCCACTCTCCCTGGGGGAGCACGTTTCCATTCTCGTCCACGATCTCCGGCAGCAGATCGAGTTCCCGCACGTGGCATCCCTCTCGGGCGGCGCATTCCACGGCGCATCCCCATCCGGATTCGGTGAGCCCGTAGTGAACGAAGACGCGGCATCCCCACCGTGCCTCGATGCGCCGTCGCAAAGAGGGCGGCGCCATGTCCCCACTGAGAAGTGCTACCCGAGGGGCGTGGTGCGACAGTTCCGCCGCCGCCGCCACCTGGGCGGGGAGCCCCACCACGACTGAAGGGCGCACTTCGTCCAGCCGCGCCGCTGTTGCGGCGGGGGGTTCCCCGAGGGGAAACACGTGCACGGAACACCCCAGACGCCGCAGCCCCCGTTTGAGGAGCGCTCCGATGCCGTCGGGGCGAGTACCTCCCATGAGGACTGCCACGGCGCTTCCCGGCGGGGTGAAGGTGACCATGCCGTGGAGAAAGAACTCCTCCGTCGCCTCGAGATCCTCGTCGGTGAAACAGAGGCGCTTCGGCGGTGCGGTGGTGCCTGACGTGGCGAGAGTGACCACCCGGCGGATCTCGGACTGCGAGACCGTGAGAAAGCGTGATTCCGCCCCGGCGAGATCCGATGGAAAGGTGAAGGGCAATTCCCGGAGAGGGGCGTCCTCAAGGCCGCGAAGGCATTCCCGGTAGAAAGGGGCGTTCGCGGCGGCATGGCGGACGAGAACACGCAACGCCCTCTCCTGGGCTGCCGCCAGGGTTTTTCGGTCCACCGGTCGAAGGGTTTCGGCAGAGTAGCCGGCCCCCGGCGTTCCATCTTCCAGGCGGCGGGCGATCCAGGCGTCGAGGGGGGTGATGGGGATACTCACGGGCGACGGTGCAACGGTGTACCATCCCGGGCGGTGAGGTTCCACGCGCAGAAGGGGACGAGGCGTCCGTCCGGCGCGGCTGCATGGACGCAGCAGAAGCGGAGCCGCTCGAGGTCGAGATTCTCCGCGTCCTGGAAGGCCATGGCGCTGATGCTGAAGTTGCCCCTTTTTCCAAGGCGGAGAAACCGGTCGAGATCGTCCTCCGGTGACGAGGCGGAGGCGCAGTGGTTCGCAACACCTTCTCCGGAGACGGAGACTTCCCGGGAGACGTCCGCTCCCCAGCGTCGCCGGATGCTTTCCACGGCTCTGAGCGGGCCTTCCTCCCTGGGCCGTGTCCCGCAGCAGGGTTCATGTCCCACGGGGAAGATCCGGTCCGGGGCTTCCACAAGGTACACCGCGCGGAAGGAGCAGCGTTCGTGCTCGCATCGGGAGGGACGGAAGTGCGAGAGCTCGGTGAGTCCCCCGGTCTGTGCGACAAGATGCCGCAGGATCCGGGGCAGAGTCAGGCGCGTCTCGTCCCGGGGTGGGGCGGGATAGCGGCCGAAGAAGCTCAGGGGCTGAAAGTGCACGCCCCGTACCGTGGGAAAGAGAGAAAGACCGTATCGGACGATATCCCCTATCTCGTCGTCGTTCACTCCCCACTGAAGGGTCGGCACGAGAACCACCCCCAGTTCCGCCCCGGCGCAGGCGCGGAGAGCATCTGTCTTGACCGCTCCGAGGTGTCTTCCCCGAAGTGCGAGATGCGTCGTCTCCCGAAGGCCGTCGAACTGGAGGAACACCCATCCCAGCCCCGCCTCCCGAAGCCTTCGGGCGTATCCGGGCTCTTCGGCGAGGCGGAGGCCGTTCGTGTTGAGCTGAATTCCGGGAAAACCGAGACCGGATGCCAGGCGGAGGAGTTCGGGCAGATCGGATCGTTCCGTGGGTTCACCGCCGGAGAGTTGGAGAATCGCGCCCTCAGCCCTGTCCCGGATCTTTCGGAGCAGCGTCTCCAGGGTGGCGAAATCCGGTTCGTCCCCGCTCCCCGCATCGGCGAAACAGACCGGGCAGCCGAGTCGGCAGCGCTCCGTCACCTCCACCACGACGGTGCAGCTCCGCTGTTCATGGAATTCGCAAAGGCCACAGCTCCGGGGACAGTCGTCGGGCGGTGTGTTCTCCGGGCCGGAAAGGGGAAATCGGGAGGATGTCCAGGCGTGCAGGTCCGGCGCTCCCTCCCAGACGAGGCAGGAAAAATCTCCATGGTCGGGGCATCGCTTCCGGAGAAAAACGTTTTCCTTCTCTGTCTCCAGAGCGGCGGGAATTCGCCTGAGACAGACGGGGCAGAGGCTGTGCGTACGTCTCAGGAGTGCCATCAGGAGGGGCGTCCTTCCTGGAGGCCGAAGCCCTGTCCTACGAGTAGTTGCAGTGTCTTTTCGAGCGTTGCGGCGACCATGGAGGAACAGACGATCGGATCGGGAGCGGCTGTGTCGCCCAGAATATCGCCGCAGCCCACGCGCTCTCCTCCGGCGCCCCAGCGTTCCCGGAACCAGCGGTGCAGCTCCTCCGCCATGAAGAGAAGCCGGGGGTCCTTCTGCTCCCACGATGAACCCTTTCCGGCATAGAAGCCGAGGAGGCAGCAGGCGCCGCTCAGGGCGCCGCAGGTCCCCCAGGGGACGTATCCGCCCTTGCAGAGACCCCCCAGAGAGGCGACCAGGTCCGGATTCTCCCGCCCCGTATAGGCCAGTCCGGCAAGGATCATGATCTGAGAACAGCAGTATCCATCCCGTGCCCATTCCATCATTGCAGTGTGAAGATCGTCCATGCTCTCCCTCCTCGATGCCTGTGTGCAAATGTTTCCGGTCGGTCTGTCCGGAGACGGATTTTTCCGTTTAGCGTACTCGTTCCGGTGTGTCCGGCGAGAAGCACTCCCGTCGCTCCGCGTTGTCGACACCGGAAGCGTTCTCCCGTCGGCACACCCAGAGACCGTAGCCAAGGGAGCGGCAGGGTGGACGCGGCGGCTCCAGGATGCCTTCCCAGACGAGCCGGGCCGTGCATTCTCGGAGCAGTGCGGAGTGATCCTCGAAAAGCAGAAGCGCGAATCCGTGCTCCGAAAGGGCTGTTTCCAGCTCTTTCCGGGAACGGGCTCCCTGTGCGCAGGACTCCCCTCCTCCACCGCAGGGTTCACCGCGGCGGCGGAAGAGGTCTGTCACGCCGAGCCTGCCGCCGTGTCTCAGGACGCGGGCGATTTCCCCGAGGACGGGAAAGAGCGATTCCTGCAGGGAAAGAACACATTCGCAGACCACACCCTCGAATATTCCCTCCCCGAAGGGAATGCGGCGGAGATCCCCCTTCATCACCGGACCCTTCGCCGCAGCCCGGCAAAGAAGATCCGAAGATCTGTCCAGCCCCACGGCGCGGACGCCCTGCTCCTGGAGCAGTTCAAGTGTCGCTCCCCCGCCGCACCCCGCGTCGAGAACGGCCGTGCCGGAAGAAAATCCGCACAGGTCGAGCAACCGGAGGGACAGTGCCTTTCCGCCGGGATGCAGGGCCTCTCCCATGACGGTACGCCACAGGGGGTGTTCGTAGGGAAGCGGCACTACTTGTCCTCCAGGATTTTCTCCACTTCGAGCATCTTGCCCAGGGCAAGGGCTTCGGGAACGAGGACGAGTCCGCAGACGGTGCATGCGGGCAGTTCCACCTCGAAGCGACTGCCGAGATAACGGGCGGCCACCTTCCGGGGTTCGAGTTCGCCGCCGCAACCGCACCGCCAACCTGTCTCGTCCTTGAAACTGAGTCCCGTCTCGCCGCTCATGACAAAACCTCCACAGTCATGCGATGGCCCCATGCGTTGACGATCCGAAAGGAAGCCCCTTCGTTCCGGTATTCCACCCAGAAGGTGACGTTGCCGATGCGCGAGGTCGCCAATGTTCTTCCATCCGGTGAAACGAGAAGGCGGGCCGAAGTGGAGGCCTCCCAAAGAGTCCGCCGGAGATCGCTGTCGAGGATGTGGCGTTCTTCAAGGCGTCGCCGTATGTCGGGAGACACGATGAGATCCAGATCTTCCCAAGGGTCCGGCGGAAGATCGCAGGTTCCGAGAAGTCGTCGCCGCAACTGTTCCCGGTTGGCCTGTCGCGCGGAAAAACCCACTGCCTCGTAAGGTGCCGCGGGAGGAAAGAAGAGGTCCAGGAGGTGTGCCACCGGTTTGCCCGAGTCGGAGAGACTTTCCCGGCACATGGCGCAGTAGGCGAGAAAATCCTTGTCGCTTTCTCCGAGCCGCCGTCGTACCCCTTTTTCCGCCAGATCGGGATCCACAAGAGACTGGAGACCGCCGTAGCCGCAGCAGCGCGTGGTCTCGCCCGTCATGGACAGCTCCTCGAAGGGCTGTCCCAGTGCCCGGAGAATGTCCCGAACGGCAGTGCGCCAGGCCGGAAGGGAGCGGGTCGTACAGGGATCGTGGAGCGCGAGCGGGTCCGGCAGGGGGTGTCCTGGAGGCAGTCCCTTTTCGCGGAGTACTTCCCAGAGGGAAAGAAGAGATGTTTCCGGAAGCAGGCGACGAAAAACGTCGCTGCAGGAAGAACAAGCGAGGATCAGCGGGGGATTTCCGAGGGAAGCCAGGGTTTCCCGCAGAGTGTCGAGAACCTTCTGGAGCATGTCCCTTCGTCCTGCCCACCAGGCCGGAGCGCCGCAGCACCCCAGGAGCACTCCAAGGGTTCCGGAAAAACGTTCGTCCAAAAAGGAGACAAGTGCCTCGGTTTGTTCTGGCATGGTGCCCGCGAGCTGGCATCCCGGAAAGAAAAGGGCCTTCGTTGCCGTGCGGCCCGGACGAAAGCCCGCGGCCCGCGGGCCGTTCGCCTGCTCCATGTCCAGCAGGGCGAACTCGTGGGCCGAGGGAGGCATGAGGCCGCGCTCCACGAGTTCCTCCCGGGCGGCGCGGCAGAGGTCCGCCATGGAGAAGTCGTTGGGGCAGAGCGTTTCGCAGAGGCCGCAGAGCGCGCAGGAATTGATCATTCTGTTCGCCTGGTGGTATCCCTGGACGACGGCGAAGTTGTTGTAGATTTCTCTGGCGTACGCCCTGGGATAGCGCTTGTAGGTCTCCAGAAAAACGCACTCCCCTACGCAGTGACGGCACTCGCACTGAAGACAGCGCCGGGCTTCCTCCGCGGGGTCGCGCCTCGGGGAGATCGATTCCACATCGCGGAGCGGCGTGTGGAGTCGCGTCGCGTCGGAGAGTTCCTTCTCTCTGCCCGAGGAGAGGGAAGCCCCCTGGAAAAATCGGTCCAGGGAGTTCGCTGCGCGCTTTCCATCAGCCGCCTCCCAGGCGGGAGACGGCGATCCGTTCCGGAGAAAACCTCCGGCAAACAGTCCTCCGGTGGCCGTCTCATAGGTAGTGGAATCCACTGTCCCGACGGTGGCGAGATGCGCCATGGCAGGATCGTCCATGCCCAGGTAGGCCGCCTCGCCCTCCCGGAGGGCCGGGAGAGAGAGGGATTCCCCACCTGTGCGGGTCACGCCGAGCTTCTGCAGAAACGCCCATGTCTCGGCGAGGATGTTTTGCGGAAGGATTTCCTCGGGGAGGGCGAGAAGGCGCCCTCCCGGCAGTTTTCCCGTGAATTCCAGAAGAACCCGATACCCCTTCTTGGCCAGCTCACAGGCGCAGACCAACGAGGAAAGGCCGCCTCCGAGCACGGTGATGGTTTTATCCCTGGGAGGGAGGCACAGGGGTGGGGCGGCAGGGCTTGTCCTTTCGAGACAGGCCTGTTCCAGCCGGCCGAGCTCCACTGCTCCCCCCGTTTCGGTTCTAATACAGGCGTTTTGGCAGGGATGGTCGCAGATCCGCCCCAGAATGTCCGGTAAGGACATGGTCTTTGCCAGGATCTTTCGGGCTTCGCCGAAACGCTCCTGCGCCATGGCGGCACAGAAAGACCGTACGTCCACCTTGAGGGGGCAGGCGGCCTGACAGTAAGGGAGTTCTTCCTGAATACAGCGATGCTCCAGATCTCTGAGCAGATTCTGTTCCATGGATCGCCTCCAGAGGAAAAGACGTTTCCGACGGTTCGTTTCCCCTGTGAAGGGCGGCGAACCGTCAGAGAACGCGGAACAAAGGTGCGGGTCCGAAACGTCGTGGTTCCGCGACAAACCGGCTCCAGTCCTGAATTTTCGGGTTTCCGGAAGAGGTGTTCCCCCGCTCTTTCGTTCAGAGGCGGAACGGGGGAACGGAGGAGAATTTGCCTAGACGTGCTCTCCCTTCAGTCCTGCGAGAATCTTTTCCGGAAGTGCGGGAAGCCGATGGACCCTTACGCCGCAGGCGTTGTAAATGGCATTGCCGATAGCGGCGTGAGGGCTCGAGAGAGGAAGCTCTCCCACTCCTGCCGCGCCGAAGGGGCCGAACTCGCGCGGATAGTTCTCGAAGTAGACGATCTCGATGTTGTCCGGAATGTCCTTGATGTAGGGGAAGCCGGCGCCCGGGAGCGTGGAGTGTTTCTTGATGTCCTCGAAATCCTCGGAAAGAGCGAGGCCGATTCCCTGGGCTATGCCGCCGTAGATCTGCCCGTCCGTGACGAGCCGGTTGTTCACCTTGCCGATGTCCGCCATGAGGGTCATCTTGTCCACGGTGACCTTTCCGGTCTCGGTGTTCACCGATACCTCGGCGAGGAAGACTCCGTACATGTAGACCACGAAAGGTTTTCCCTGCCCCTTTTCGTTGCAGGCTACGCCGGGAACGGTAAATTTCCCTACGTATTTCACGGGTTTTCCCGCTTCGGTGGCTTCCGCGTAGGTCATGCAGGTGCCGTCAGCCTTACGGAGTCCCGCCACCATTTCCGTGCAGGCCACGCGGATTGCGCCCCCCGTGAGAACCTGCTGACGTGAGCCGCCGGAGGGACCTGAATTGGGCGTTTTCGACGTGTCGGGCCAGGTGAAACGCAGCCGGTCCGGGGTGATGCCCAAGGGACGCAGTGCCTCGTGAGCGGTGCCGATGGCGCCCATGTCCGCTCCCTGACCGTGATCCTCCCAGGCGGTGACGATAGTGACGGTGTCGTCGGGGTTGAGCACCGCCCAGGCCTCGGAGCTGTCCGGTCCGTCAAGGCCGCAGCCATAGCAGGCCATGGCGAGACCGACGCCTTTCTTGACCGTGCCGGTGGATTCCTTCTTTGCCTTTTCCTTCGCCGCCTCGTATCGAGGTTTCAGTGCCTCGAGCATTTCTGGATAACTGAAGACCTCCGGTTCCTGACCGCTGGGATTCGTCGCACCGGGGCGGTAGCAATTCTTGAACCGAATCTCCCAGGGGTCCATGCCGAGCTTTTCCGCCAGTTCATCCATAAGAAGTTCCGACGAGTAGAGGGATTGGGGGGAACCGTAGGCACGGAAGGCGGAGCCCCATGCGTGGTTCGTGCACACCGTGCGCCCTGTTCCTTTGATGTTGGGAATATCGTAGCCCGCACCCATGAACTGGGCGCCCCGAAGGGTGAGCAGGTCGCCGAACTCGGAATAGGGACCGTGGTCCACGATGTAGTCCGTCTCCATGGCGAGGAGTCGGCCCTCATTGTCGGCGGCGTACTTGATGTTCACGAAGAAGGGCGAGCGCTTCCCCGTGTAGGTCATGTGCTGGAAGTAGGTGTACCGAAGGAAGCAGGGTTTTCCCGTGGCGAGGGTGGCTGCGCCGACCAGGGCTTCCATGGTCGGGCTGAACTTGTAGCCGAAGGTGCCCCCCATGGGGTTTGACACGAGGGCGATCTTGTCGGGTTCCACGCCGAGCCCGGGGGCGATCATGTAGAGGTGCAGATGGGCGCCGATGGTCTTGGAGTGGATCTTGAGAATTCCGTCGTCCGTCATGTAGGCGAAGCCCACGTCGGGCTCGATGGTCATGTGGGGTTGTCTTCCCACGTAGAAATCGTCCTCCACGGTGACGGCGGCCTTTTCGAAGATAGGTCCCGTGGGGTCACCCTTCTCCAGGTTCTGAATGTAGTAGATGTTGGGCGTGCCTGGATGGATTTCCAGGGCGTCCTCCGCCATGGCTGCGGGAGCGCTCATATAGGCGGGAAGGACCTCCAGGTCCACCTTGACCTTCTCCGCCGCCGCGCAGGCGTTCTCGTAGGTGTCGGCGCAGACGATGGCGATGGCGTCGCCGAACTGGAAGATCTTCTCGTCGCAGAGAATGGGCCGGTCCCAGCCGTCTCCCTTATTGGTAGGGAACGTGATGAGTCCCGTGATGCGGTTCTTCCCCTTCACGTCCTTGTGGGTGACCACCTTACGGACGCCGGGCATCTTCTCCGCCTCGGACGTGTCGATGCCCCGGATGTTCGCGTGGCTCACCGTGGCCTGTACGAGCGCGAGCTGCAACGTTTCCTCAGGAAGCTTCAATCCGAGGTCTGCGCCGTAATCGAGCGTTCCCGTGACCTTGGCCACCGCAGTAGGACGGGGATAGGTGCCGCCCCAGATACGACCGTTCTCGGGGAGGCGGTATTCCAGCTCGCTTTCGTTCATTTCGCCGCGAAGCACCTTCGCCGCGGCCATCACGGCATCGACGATGGGGATGTACCCCGTGCAGCGGCAGGCGTTCCGGTTCACATGGAACCACTCCCGGACCTCTTCCCGGGTCGGCTTGGGATTTTGGTCGAGAAGTGCCTTTGCGGAGACGATGAAGCCGGGCGTGCAGAAGCCGCACTGGGCTGCACCGAATGCGACCCAGGCCTTCTGGAGCGGGTGCAGCTTTTCCGGAGAGCCGATGCCCTCGATGGTGGTCACGCAATCCCCCTCGGTGATTCTGTTGATCTTGAACACGCAGGAACGAACCAGTTTCCCGTTGAGAATGACATTGCAGGAGCCGCAATGTCCCGTTCCGCATCCCACTTTGGTCCCCGTGAGGCCGAGCTGTTCCCGCAACACCTTTGCCAGGGTGTCTTCCCCATTGGCAATGACGTTGCGCTCCACACCATTGACAAAGAAACGTTTCTGAAGCATCGTTCCTCAACCCCCCTTGTACTCTCTTTTGTACATCCTGTAATTTCCATCCCTGCCCGCTCGTACGCTCTCATTCTGCTTCATGGGGTGGACGGAGAAGAACCGCTGCGTTTCCATGCCCCCCATCTCTTTACCCCTGTTGCCCCGGTCGTTCTTCCTTCACCACCTCCAAAGAAAAAGGGACTGCCCGTGCGCAAAGACGGCAGTCCCCAAAGAGGAACATTCTTCTCCGCCTTCCTTGCCAAACACGGGAGGCGTGTCCGTTTCCAGACACACCCTGACGGCTGCATGCCATGAGATCGCTCTTGTAGGCACGGCAGCTCGGAAGGTCTATTTTTCGATTGTGATACCGAGCGAAAGGGCCCGCTTACGTCCCTTTCAGTCTGATCCTCCGAAAGAGAGAGGGAGGAGCCCCCACCCTTTCCGGGGATTCAGCGGTCGGCTTACTTGAGAAGAACCGCTGCTCCTGCGTCAGCGCAGCGTTCGTCCTCATCAATGGTGCCACCGCTAACGCCGATGGCGCCGACGATGACCCCGTCCTTGTTCTTCAGCGGAACGCCACCGGCGAAGAGGATGACGCCGTTGTTGGACACTTCGATGCCGTAAAGAGGACCATCGGGGAGGGATGCGGCGCCGAGCTGGCGGGTGGTCATGTTGAAGAAGCGAGCGGTCTTCGCCTTTTTGATGGAAATATCCACGCTGCCGATGAACGCACCGTCCTGGCGGGCGAAGGCTTTCAAGTTGGCCCCCGCATCCACTACGGCGATGTTCATGGGCACTCCCTGGGCGACTGCGTCGGCCAAGGCGGCCTCAAGGACCATCTGGGCCTGCTTCAGGGTGAGATCTCCGGGAAGCTGAAGCTTGGAAACATCCGCTGCCATCGTTGTTCTCCTCCTTTGTGAATGGAAAAACTCATGGAACTTCAAATATTTTCCTGTGAATGAAGAATTCTGTCAAGTGATTTTGAGAAGCGATGGCTTTCTTTTGAAGATGTATATTGTGCACCGCTCCGTGTGGCGGATGTGACGGTTCGAACCGGGACTTTCTTTTGAAGATGTATATTGTGCACCGAGTCAAAGGATGACAAGATGCTGATTCAAGACATTATTATATAATCTAATAAAAGTAATTTTTCGAGATTTTTATACTGAAAAAAGAACAAAACTGGACAAAAGAGGACAAAAGAATTTCCGTCTCGAAAAATTCTTTGAGCAACTCCTTGGATTGAGCGCCGTTCCTCGGATTTCGAAGAAGAATGTGTTGTTTGGGCGGAAAGAAGTTGTGTGCGTCAAGCCTGCGCAAAAAGGTTTTCATGGTGTTCGGCAGCCGTCTGCGGCGATGAGCCACACCTTTCGGCGATGAGCCACACCTTTCCAGGAGTGCCTTTTTGTGTTCGATCAACAGGTCTGTGTTGAGGAGCGGATATGGATTCCTGCGCGCTCCTCTGCGGAGGAAGAGGGGTTTATGGACGAACCCGTTCCGGGCACGCGCATGAAGACGTGGCGTACCCGGAGCGGGAGGAGATCATCCCAGAAAGGGGCGTCTCCAGTTTGTGGCGGGAACAGTGGTCTCCTTGATGTTCCGGGGTGAGAGCCACCGGGTGAGATTGTTCCAGAATCCCGCCTTGTCGTTCGTCCCGGAATGACGGGATCCTCCGAAGGGCTGACGCCCCACCACGGCTCCCGTGGGCTTGTCGTTGATGTAGAAATTGCCCGCGGCGTGCCGGAGGAGACATTCCGCCGTGGCGATGGCGGCGCGGTCCCCGGCGAAGACAGCCCCCGTGAGAGCGTATTCCGTGGTGGCGTCGCAGAGGCGGAGCGTCTCCTCGTAGGCGTCGTCGGGGTACACGTAGACGGTGATCACGGGGCCGAAGATCTCCTCGGTCATGAGCTTCCCTCGTGGATTGGACGTGCGGATCACCGTGGGTTCCACAAACCATCCCTTTCGGTCGTCGCAGCCGCCTCCCAGGAGAAGCGTGTATTCCTCGGGATGGTTCCGGGCATAGTCGAGATAGCCCTTGATCTTGCGGAAGGCCTCCTCGTCGATGACGGCTCCCATGGTATTGCCCAGGTCCTCCACGGGGCCCATGGAGATGAGGGGAACCTCTCTCCGAAGGTACTCCTCCACGTTGCTCCAGAGGCTCTCGGGAACATAGGCCCGGGAAGCGGCGGAACATTTCTGTCCCTGCAGTTCGAATCCGCCGCGCAGAAGATTCGCTCCCAGGGCGATGGGGTCCGCCGACGCGTGGGCGAAGATGAAATCCTTTCCTCCCGTCTCCCCCACCACGCGGGGAAAGGAGCGATAGTGTTCGACGGAGGAGCCGATGGTCTGCCACAGCGTGAGAAAGGTTGCATAGCTTCCGGTGAAATGGAGGCCGCTCAGGAGAGGGTGGCGCAGGACCGTGGCTCCATCGGCGCTGGAGAAGGGAACGTAGTTCACCACTCCCGGCGGCAGTCCCGCCTCAAGGAGGAGCTCCATAATGAGGTAGTTCGCGTAAAGAACGCTCTTCGCAGGTTTCCAGAGGACGACGTTGCCGCACATGGCGGGGGCTGTCGGCAAATTTCCCGCAATGGAGTAGAAGTTGAAGGGAGTGACGGCGACGATGAACCCTTCCAGGGGACGCCAGTCGAAGCGGTTGATCTCCCCCTGTCCTTGAAGGGGCTGCTCCTGATAGATCTCGTGGAGGTAGAAGACGTTGAAGCGCCAGAAATCCACGAGTTCCGCGAGATCGATCTCCGCCTCGAAGGGTGTTTTGGAGAGATTGGTCATGATGGCTGCGATGTGCTCGGTGCGCCGTACCGTGGCGAGCATGTCCGCGGCACGTTGAAAGACTGCCGCTCGTTGATACCATGGTGCGGTGGACCAGTCCTTCCATGCCTTGAGGGCGTTCTCCACGGCGGCCTCGAGTTCTCTCGACCCTGCAAGATGTGCATTCCCCAGGAGACGTGTCGCATCGTGGGGAACGCGAAGCGGGATCGTTTTCCCGGTGTACACTTTTTCCCCACCGATGAGACAGGGCAACTCCAGGGGTGTTTTCCTCACTCGTTCCAGTTCCGCGAGCAGGCGTTCCCGCTCGGGGGAACCAGGGCCATAGGTCACAAGAGCATCCGCGTCATTTTTGGGACGATCCATTTTCCACATGGAACCCTTCCTCCTTTATGCACAGATTCCACCAGGGGTGTGGATATGTGGATAAGAAATGTGGATATCTATGGAGAAAAAAGCCTTCGAGAGGCTGTCGTTACCGAATTGTCACGTCCAGCGATGCCTGTGGAAAAAGAAGTCGAAAGAAAAACGTGCCACCATATCGCCTCTTTGCAGGAGTGTATTTTCGGGAAAAGAGTCCCGGAAAGGCATCGATTTCATGGGCCTAAAGTCACGATCTGAGTAGGATCCCTGAGGATGATTTCCGCTCCTTCTCTCCCTGTTTGGACCTTTCCCACCAAGACTAATTTGCCCGATGCAAGTGCGTCCAGAGATGGAAGGTGCGGTCTGTCGCTTTCGTAGACTACTATTGCCGTGTGTCCTTTCTTTTCGAAGAGAAGATGGCGCGTTCCCTTTTTTTCCATCCTTGCCGCGCGGAACTCCAGCGTGATGAAACAGCCTGCGAGAGTGGGCAGCTCCGCCCAGACCTGCTCTCCCGTGAAATGTCGTCCCGCAGCGGCGTTCCAGAGGCCGCGCCGCTGTTCCCGAGCCTCTCGAAAGGCGTCACGAATACGATTCACATAACGGACATTGGGCGGCAGCGTGAACGGCATGGCCACTCCTCGCCGAACGAGTTCCTCGTTCACGAGCACCTCGCCGCCAGACCCTTCGGTCCACACATAGGCGAGGAGGCGATTGTAACGGTCCCGACGTTCCACGTCCTCTTCCAGCCGAACTTTTTTCCCCAGGACAAGATTTTTGTTCTCCAGCGCGGCGATCCTTCCGAGTTCCTCTTCTCCACGGGTGGGATGGTGCAGTTCCGGCGTGTCGATGAGGAGATAACGAACTTTCTCGCTTTTTCCGTCCTCGGTGGTGACGACAATGGTGTCTCCGTCGATGACCTGCGTAACACGACCGAGAGAGGCATCTCCCCTGTCGAAAAAATGAACGGTTGCGACGAGAAGTGCGAGGAGGAGGGCTGACAGCGGTTTCACCCGGAAGTAGTTTTTCAGAATGCGGGGAAAAGCGGAGCTGCGCCTCAAGATTGACCTTCCTCTCCCGGGGCAAGGCTTGCCTGGTTCTTTATCACCGCCTGCTCCTTCTCTGTCGGAGAAACGCGAGGATCCTTTCCGTGTTCCGGAGGAAAGGGAAGGAGTGTCGGGGAGGAAGCGGGAAGAAGGGAATGAACACGCCAGAAGACGGAAGGGCAGGACAAAGGATTTCCTCCTGCTTCGATATATGTGAGAATAGAGGTAAAGTCCCTTTCGGACCAGGCGGGGAGAAGAAGGTGTGTGATACCCGCCTCCTCCAGCACTTCCGGCGACCAGGGAACTCCAGGACCCTGAAGAATGCATCCTTCCATGGTTTTGAACGTGGACATGAGAGAGAGGATTTGTCTGTCCCGAAGTGCTTCGGCGCTGATCCATGCCCAGGAGCACGATCCGGCGAGGTGCGCTCCGGACCAGGAGGGAAAAACGTCGGGAGCGGAACGAAGGTCGTCGAAGATCGCCAGGCTCCACCCCCACTCTCGAAGAAGCGGAACCAGTTCCGCGTCATAACCGAGGAGCGCCACTTTTTCCCCTCGCGGAAGAGATCGGAGTGTTTCGATGGGGAAACCCTCTTCCGGCGGGGGAAGCAGCGCCGCCGCCGCCGCGGATGCGGCGGCGAACTCCTGTGGAAAGGGCGAGACGAGCAGTTCCGCCAATCCCCGGGCGCTCTGGCGAAGAAGGTTCTCCGTATGGGAGTGAACGCTGCGGAGCACTTCGTGACCGGGCAGTGGCACGGTGCCGATGCCGCATCGTCCATCCCGAAGGAGCACGCAGCTTCCGTGCCATCCGAGGACGAGCCGTTCCACGACGCCGTCGGGAATGCTGCGGATGTGATCGAGAATCTTCTCGTACAGTCGCATGAGGTCCTCCCTCTCGTGCATGGGATTTTCGGGCTGAATGTGCCCTCGCATCATTCCGTGGTTCCTATGGTATCGTATTTCTCGAAAAAGACACGAGTGAAACCTTGAAGACGTTCTGAGCAAATCCCTTCACGCCTTCCGTGCATGTCGCTCTCTTGAAGGACGATGGAGGAATTTGCCGTGGCGATGGTTTTGCCCGACACATTCTGAAACGGGGCGCAAGAGTGACACACGCGGCGGCACGTGCTCAGTGATCCTTGAAAGGCGGATTTTTGAGAAAAAGCAGAACATGATGTGCAATTGGCTGGCGAACAGAAAAGGAAACCCTGATCAAGGAGGAATCCCCCTCTCTCGATCATAGGTCGCATCGCGTTTTTCCGAGGTCGGCACGGGATTTTTCAGAGGCTCCAAAAATGTGACAGAATACGGAAGGGCATGCCTTGTTCCTGAGGGAGTTTGCATCCTGTGGGTGAAGAAGAAACGAAAGGAGTTCCGAGCATGATCGTGTTGGATGAGAAACAGGAAGCCTTATTGCGCCGCTATGTCTCTCTTCTTGTGGAGGCAAACTCCCGAGCCCGGTTGATCGGTCCTTCCGATCCGGAGGTCATCTGGTCGGAACATGTCCTGGACTGCCTTGCCACGAGAGACATTCTCCCCTCGCAGAAAGGCTCGGTCCTTGATCTTGGCTCGGGGGGCGGATTGCCGGGAATGATTTGGGCCGTATGTCGCCCGGAACTTCAGGTCGTGCTCTGTGACAGCATCCGAAAAAAGGCGGAGCTGTTGCGTTCCATGGCGGCATCCCTCGGCCTGGAGAATGTGCGGGTCGAAGCGATCCGCTCGGAAGAACTGGCTGCGCGGGAACGCGAAACGTTTCTGCTTGTCGGTGCGAGAGCGTTGAGCCATCTTGGAACGGTTGCCGAATTGTGCGCGCCTCTTGTGCGGAAAGGTGGTGTCATTCTCGCAATGAAGGGACCGGGCGTCGAGGCGGAGCTGGCGGAGATCCGAAACCCCTGGACCTTTCTCGGTCTGTCATCTCCAGAGATGACGTCCTATGAACTGAACGGTAAATCGCGGTATCTCGTTCTGCTGCACAAGAACGCGGCATGTCCTTCCGCCATTCCACGAAGACCCGGAATGGCGGAGAAGCATCCCTGGTGGAGGTGAATGATTCGTGCGAGTTTTCGCTGTAGCCAATCAAAAGGGAGGCGTCGGCAAGACTACCTGTTGTATCAATCTCGCCGCGGCATTGGGTACATTGGGCGTTGAAACGTTGGTTCTCGACATGGATCCTCAGGGCAACTGTACGAGTGGATTGGGCATTGAAAGAAAGAACCTCTCGAAGAGCATCTATCATGTTCTCGTCGAGGGCGCGAGTATGGAGGAAGTGCTCGTTCCCACCGCCTGGAAAGGAGTTCATCTTGTTCCTGCAACACTCGATCTGGCCGGAGCGGAGGTAGAACTGGCGGGAGCCATGAGCCGTGAAAATCGCCTGCGCCGTCAGCTCCATTGTTCTCATGCCTACGATCTTGTTCTCATCGATTGCCCGCCCTCTCTGGGGTTGCTCACGGTGAACGCCCTCGTGGCGGCGGAGAAAATCCTTGTTCCCATCCAATGCGAGTATTTCGCCCTTGAAGGAGTCGGCCAGCTTACCCGCACCGTTCGGCTCATTCAGGGATATTTGAACGAGGCACTCGCGCTCGGCGGTGTGGTGCTCACCATGTTCGACGGGAGAACGCGCCTCGCGAAGGAGGTCGCCGAGGAAGTACGGCGTCAGTTCGGCTCGGATGTTTTCGAAACCATCATTCCAAGAAACGTTCGCCTCTCTGAAGCTCCGAGTTTTGGACAGCCCATTTCCTATTACGACCCTGCAAGTGCGGGAGCCGACGCCTATGACGCACTGGCGAAGGAGGTGCAGGCGCGATGGTTCGCGGAAAAGCGCTAGGAAAGGGACTGGAAGCGCTTCTTCCCGAGCATGAGGGAGGAGAACAGCAGAAACACTCCAGGCGTATCCACCTTGCCGACCTCGTTCCGAATCCCGAGCAGCCGAGACGTGCGATGGATCCTGATGCATTGCAGTCTCTTGCTGAATCCATCCGGGAACACGGAATCGTACAACCTCTCCTCGTTCGGGAATCCCCCTCCGGGGGATATCAAATCGTGGCAGGTGAACGACGCTGGCGCGCGGCGCGCATGGTCGGCCTCGAAGATGTTCCCGTACATATCTTGAACCTGAACGATGGAGAAGCCCTTGAGGTTGCGCTGGTGGAAAACATTCAACGAGAGGACCTTTCCCCTCTTGACGTTGCCGACGCTCTTGCGACCCTTATCGACAAATGCGGCCTGACTCAGGAAGAAGCAGCCACACGGGTAGGCTGGAGCAGGAGCGCGGTGACGAACAAACTACGACTGCTTCATCTTCCCGAAGAAGTGCGACATCTCCTCCGGGATGGGGCGCTCTCGGAAGGTCACGCGAGAGTTCTGCTTGCGTTTCCTCCGGAGACGATGTTTTCCACGGCGCAGAAAGTTGTCGCACAGGGCATGTCTGTTCGAGAACTCGAGCATTTGGCCCAACGAACGAGCGTGCCCAGAAAGGAAAAGAAACCGAAGAGAGAGACGGCTTTTTGGGAAGTGACGCAACGACTGGAGGATCGATTCGGGACGAAAATCAAGATATCGGGAAAAGGCTCTCGGATGCAACTAAAACTGGAGGGCCTTGACAAAGGCCAAGTCGGAGCCTTGCTGGAGATTTTGGAGGAGCGCGGAACGCAATTATTTCCCGGGAAATAGTGTTCCTCCGTAGAGTTCAGATGGACAGCGCACCGTTCTTCTCTGCAGAGGAGGGCGGTGCGCTGTCCATCTCAAGGAAGCTGTGCCGCCACGCCACATCTTTTTCAGGCTGCACACTCGGCACAGCATGGCACAGCACAGTCCGGTAGAAAAGAACCTGTGGCGGATCGCTTTGAACGAAAGACATGGAGCGCCATGCCTTTCGGGTCGTTCATGAGTCTGTAGCGAGAGAAGCTCTTTTTTCAAAGCTGTTCTGTATGACACGGAAGGGAGTGACGTGTCTGGACGTGTTGTTGTCTGCCGCGAAAAATACGAAGGGGAACCGTTTCTGACGGAAAGACGGGCGGATGGTGTGACTCCTTTGCAGCTGCCTTTCTCCATGTGCAAAGGAGAGTGCTTCTGTTATAAGTGAACGCAATCACGACATGTTTGTGATTGTCCACATCATGGTTGTGTTGGTTTGAAATGTCCCGCATCGTCGACCGGTTGTTTTGTGTATGCAAATGAACCAAAAACTTTTTTCTTTGTGGTGTATAAAAGCGAAGAGATGAAGGAGTGCTTTGCTGAAGGACAAGCTCAAGGGAAGGATGTGAAAAGGATTGGGGGTGTGCGCGGGTAAGGGCACGGAACTTCTCCTTCGATGGGAAGGAATGTTTCACGTGAAACACCCGTGCCTCCCTATTCTGTTTCTCTGATCCGGGGTGATCTTCAACGGAAATAAAGAGGTTTCCAATCGAGAGTGATGTTTTTCCGTTTACCTTTGGTGAGAAGTGCCGTTCATGTGCAAGTTTTCTTCGTCTTTCGAGGCTGTTTTGATGTCTCTCTCGACAGGGGAAGGTGTGCACCGTAGACCTTGCTGCTTTTTCTCGGAGATTATTTCTTAGTCCTTGTTGCGGTTGGAACGTATAGCTGCACTGTCAAAGAATGCTCCCGCTGTTCTTGTTGCGGTTGTAGTGCAGCTTCATGACGAGAATGCACCTCCCGGGATTCCCGGTGTTGTCGAAGGGTATGTTTCACGTGAAACATACCCTTCG
>NZ_JARKPW010000053.1:0-4411 GCF_029975095.1 Aminiphilus sp. | reverse complement strand
GCACTGTTGCTCTCCCACCGGGCCTATGTGCTCCAGACGGGACGGCTGATTCTCTCGGGAACGTCCAAAGAACTCCTCGCAAATCCAGAGGTGGAGGCGGCCTACCTCGGTGGAAAACCCGCAACGCACTGAAGGAGCCGGGTACCACACGGACGCCAGAGCAAAAACGAGACGTATCCGGAGGGCGTGTCGCCCTCCGGATACGTCTCTCGGGACTCGTAACGACTCTCTCGCTCGATCAAGTGAATGAGGTTCGCTCTGTCTCACAAAGCGGGTGCCGGCTGATACCCGCGCAATGAACGCGCCACAGACAGGAAGGACGATGCGGCGGCATTGGTGAAAAGGGAAGCGCGTCGATGAGCATAAAAAAAGTACTGCCGATTCGAATCGGCAGTACTTTGGGAGACGACGAACGTGAGAACGTTACTTCGACGCGGACTTCTTCAGTTCCTGAATGATATCGTTGGTGATGTCCTCACCGCCGAAGAAGACCATGCCCTTGTCGAGAACCAGTGTGATTCCCTTTGCCTTCGCCACGGCACGCATGGCAAGATCCACATCCTTGAAGAGGGGTTCCATGAGTTTGTTCTGCTCGGTTGCGGCCTCTTCGCGTTTCTTCTGATAAATGTCCGCTTTTTTCTTGTTGTCCGACTCGGTCTCGATGGCCATTTTTGCCTCGTTCTGCTTCGATTCGACGACCTGCTGGATTTTCTTCTGTGTTTCTTCGAACTTGGGGTGGTTGAACATGATCCTCTGGGGGTCGATGATGCCGATCTTTTCCGCCGCAAGTGCCACCCCACTCGCTACCCCAGTGAGAACGACAACCGCCAACACCAACAGGACGACTTTTCCGAACGCTTTCATTCCCCACGGACCTCCTCGAAAGTACATTCGTTTGCGATACCTTTTTCCTACACTCGGGAAATTGTACTCTGCGGAACAGCTCCCGTCTAGGTAGAAATGCTGAAACACCACGGTTTTCCGACTTGCATTCAGGCACGGCACACATCGCACACATCTTCGGACGTTTCTCTCCGGTACGGATCATGGTAGCATGATTCAGCACGGAGAAGGGCAATTCGTTGAAACGGCAGACGCTCCGTTTGTGTGGAAACCATCCCGTCACCCGCTCAAAAATCCTTGCCCGACACGCTGGAGGGATAGGTCATGTCCTGCATCGCCACTTTCGAGACGACCCACATGGCGCTCCGCTTCGAAAAAATGTGCCGCGTCTCTGGAATCAACGCCCGCATAACGCCGGTCCCACGGGAACTCTCCGCAAGCTGTGGTCTTGCCTGCCGCTTTCCCTGCGAAGCCCAAGACCACATTCGGGCTCTCTGTGAGAAAAATCACGTCGAAGTTGCGGAGTACCACAGAATGGAAGAATGACGGAACACGAACGATCAAACCCGTTCACGAAGAGACGGACATGGGCGGTTCCGGTCCGTGGCAGCGCCGTTTCACGCCTCACATCTTTTCCAGGGAACCTCTGAATAAGGCTGCGTCAGCTCCGCAGGACGCCTCGCAGAGCCTGATGCGACCCGAGTGAAGGGCGGGCAAAATGTCTTTATTCAGAGCTTCCCCAGTATGCTGCGAATCTCCTCAACCACACGAGAAACATCGTCGTTTTCCATGGAAGGGAAAAGCGGCAAGGAGATCTCCCCCCGATAGAGGCGCTCCGCCACGGGGAAATCCCCTTCCTTCCAGCCGAAACGTTCCCGGTAATACCGGTGCAGATGGACGGGAAGATAATGCACCTGCACACCGATGCCGGCCTTCCGTAATTCCTCGAAAAGGTGTTTCCGCACCGCAGGTTCGAAATTCGCCGCGTAAAGATGGTAGGCATGTCCGGGGTGAGCGGGAGGCGTTTCGACGACAGGCGCGGACGTCGTTCCGTTCAGTTCCGGCAACAGGCGGTCGTAGCGCGCCGCCAGTTCCCGCCTCCGGGAGACGAAGGCGTCGAGCCGGCGCAACTGGCTGAGGCCAAGAGCGGAGCCGAGATCCGTCAGCCGATAGTTGTAGCCCAGGTCCTGCATCTCCGTATACCAGGGACCGTGAGGTTCCGTCCGCATCTGCGCGGGATCCTTGGTGATGCCGTGGGAACGGAACAGGCGAAGCCGCCGGGCGAACTCGTCGTCGTCGGTCACCACCATGCCTCCTTCTCCGGTGGTGATATGCTTCACCGGATGGAAGCTGAAGACCGTCATGTCCGCATCCCTGCCCACCTTACGCCCTTCCCGTTCGCCTCCGAGAGTGTGGCAGGCATCTTCAATAAGGACGGCTCCAACTTGCTCCGCCAAAGCCCGGAAAGACTCCAGCGGCAGAGGAAATCCGGTAAAACTCACGGGAACAATGGCCTTCGTCCGGTCGGAAACGACCTGTTGCGCGGCTGCCGGATCCAGGCACCACGTCTCCGGGGCGATGTCGGCGAAACGTGGCAAGCCTCCCAGGTACAACGCAGCGTTGCTCGTCGCCGCAAACGTCATGGGGGGAACAATGACCTCGTCACCGTGCCCGACGCCGGCGGCATACATGGCACCGTGCAGTGCCGCCGTTCCACTGGAAAAGCTCACTGCGTGTCGGACGCCCACTTTTTCCGCCAGAGCATTCTCGAAGGCATCCACCGTGGGACCCATGGTCAACCAGTCCCCCTTGAGAATGGCCACTACGGCGGCGATGTCCTCATCGTCGATCCATTGATGCCCGTAGGGAAGAAACGCCTGTTTTTCCGCCAAGGTCATACCCCTTTCCATCCGGCCCGGTCCGGTTCCGTCCCGGTTCTTTCGTTTTTGAACTTCATCTTCATGCGAAAACACTTGCGGATTCGCACCGATTCTATCCCGCCGAAGAAAACCATCCGACATCTTTCCGGTATAAAGGCTTATCCCGAAAAGATCGATAACAATGGACCTCACTGAAAAACAGCACGCCTCCTGCCCCGCAATCGCGCAGCGTTCTCCGAAAGCCCCGCCCCGATTGCGTGGAAAATTGCGATGTTCCCCGCCTCTCTTCAAGTCTTCGCATGGCATTGTAAACGAGAAGGTAAAAGAGGCAACACTGACGGCAAGAGGAAAACGACCCGCCACAGGCGAACACGCGAACTTCAGTGTCTGTCCTCCAACCACGCCCTCACCGTCCGCGCGACCTCGACGGCTCCATTGAGATTGACGGACGGATCCGGTTTTTTCCACTTCCGGGACAGCACTCGGGCCACGTCTTCTCCGGTGAAGGTCCCCCATTCTCCCAGATTTTTCCCAAGTCCGCGTTGCTCGATGAGTCCGCCGATACGACACTGGTTTGAGGCGACCTGAAAAACTGCGAGGGGTTTTTCGAGAGCAAGAGCCTCGTAGGCGGACACACTGGAGGTACAAAGGACAAAACCCGCTCCAGCCAACAGGCGCGGATACTCCTCGGGAGCCACGAGGAGACGCGCATGAGAAAGGAAACGCGCATGTTGCCGGGCACGTTCGCGCTCCCCAGGCGGAACAAAAGGACCGAGCACGGCAACCAGCGGCGGAAAAGTCGGACGCCACCACTCGAGAAACGTGCTCGTCACGGAACGGACGTCCGCACTGCCCGCAGAGAGAAAAACATACTCGCCGCTTTGCCGAGCAACGTCCGCGAAGACAGAGCGGAGCAGGGCATACCGAAGCCCCAGAAGAGAACGTTCCGGTGAGGTGCCGTACCCCAACTCCTCGGCTCCCAGATTGTAGTTCAACAATACCGAGGCAACCTCGTCAACAGGACGGTCTCGACAGTCATCAATCACGCAGAGCGGCGCAACGGCCCGGAGTTCGCGGAGAAACGAGAGTTCCGGAACGTAACTGTCCACTACGATAAGATCGGGACGCTGCTTTCGCACAAGGCCGACAGCATCGGAAGCAAACAGAACCGCTTCGGGGAGAGTCTCCACGAGCGCTTCCCGGGGCAACATCGCCAGGGCCGATTCGTTCACCATCCATCGGCATTGCAGCCCTTCCGCGTCGAAAGCCGTCGCTAGAGCGACACAGCGGGAGATATGACCGCCACCGATCCCTGGGCCCCCGTTCGAGAGGACAAGTACGCGCATTTTTCTCACGATTCTGTCTCCACACGTTGTCTCCGCACCGTTTTTTGTTCCAGAGAAGTGACCCGTCTACGAAAATCCCTGCCGAAAAGGGCGAACCGCCCGTTGTTCTCCGCCGGTACGGCCTTCCGGGGCCTCATTATATCCCCCTTATGTTGTAAAATGAAAGCATCGGCAGAACGGCAAGGAGTCCTGCGTACAAGGGCGGACGATCCCGCCGTTTCTTGCTTCGACCCCTTGTTTCGCACTCTCGGAGCGCGGCGAGGCGATCATTCCTGGCGCTCCGACCCAGCGAGGAGGTTTTTTCATGTCGCGCAGCTTCTGCACCGAAGGCCCCATCGACAA
>NZ_JARKPW010000048.1:0-19695 GCF_029975095.1 Aminiphilus sp. | reverse complement strand
GTGGAAGCCCTTTTCCGCTACGGAGGTGACGGATCGTGGAACAGCTCGGCGGCAAGTATCTGACCTTCGCCCTGGGGAAGGAAGAGTACGGCATTCCCATCCAGAGAGTGAAGGAGATCATCGGCATGATGGAGATCACCGGCGTGCCCAGAACCCCGGACTTCATCAAGGGGGTGATCAACCTCCGGGGAAAGATCATTCCTCTCATGGATCTGCGGCTCAAGTTCGGCCTGCCCGAAAAGCCCTATTCGGAGCGGACCTGCATCATCGTGGTGGAGGTCGCCTCCGAAGAGGAGCGGGGCGTACGCACGACGGGCATTGCGGTGGACATGGTCTCGGAAGTGGTGAACATCGCCGACGGCGATGTGGAACAACCCCCCAGGTACGGCAACGGCGTGGACATCCGTTTTCTCCGGGGCATGGGCAAGGTGAAGGGGAAGGTGGTCATGCTCCTGGATATGGACAGAGTGTTGAGCGCGGAAGAATTCGCCCTTCTCGGGGACGTGAAAGGAGTGTAGAGACATGTTCAAGAACGCGAAACTCGCCTTCAAGATCACCTTCGGTTTCTGCGCCGTTCTGCTTATCGCCCTCATCATCGGCGGTCTCGGTGTCTACAACATGCGGAAGGTCCAGGGGGACTCGACCCGGCTGGCGAACATGCATATCCCCGAGGCGGACCTGGCGAGCCGGGTGGAGCGCCGGGCCCGGGCCGCCATGTACGGAATCCGGGGTTTCACGTATTCGGGGAATTCCGAAATGCTCGCCTCCGGCAAGGAGAACCTCGCCCGGCTTCTCGAGCTCTACAAGGAGATCGACACTCTGGTGGAGCGCTTCCCCGACGAACTCAAGACGCTGAATGAGAACGCCCGGGCAGCGCAAAAAAACACACTCGAGTACCAGGGGCTCGTCAAGGAGATTGAAGAGAATGCGAACCATCTCACCCAGATCCGGACCCAACTCGACCGGACTGCGGGAGAGTTCATGCAGGGATGCCAGGCCTATCTGGAAGAGATGGAGAAGGCAATGGCGGACCACGTGCTCCGGGGCGACCTGGAGGCCATCCGGGACCGCAACGACAAGATCCGGGGCATCAACGAAGTCATCGATGCAGGGAACACCATACGCCTCGCCACCTGGCGCGCCCAGGCGCTGCGCGATCCGGAGATTCTGAAGAACGTCCAGCCCCGGTTCGCCGACATCGCCAAGGGGCTCGAAACGCTCCGGGCGGGTACGCGCCAGGAGATGAATCTTCGCCATCTCGCAAGCATCGGCGAGGCGGCGAAGCACTATCAGGGACTGATGGAAGAGGTGGAGGGAGCGTTCTCGAACACCCAGAGAATTGCGACGCAGCTCGTCGCATCCGGCAACGAAGTGCTCGCCCTTGCGGAGAAGACCGCTCGGGGTGGGATGGATGCAGCGGTCCGGATTGCGAACGATGCTGTGTCCAGCCTTTCCTCGGCCTCTCTCGTGCTGGTGATCGGGCTTGCCGTGGCGATCGTGGTGGGGCTGCTCCTGGCGGTGCTCATCACGCTGAGCATCACCCGTCCGGTGAGCCGCATCTCGGAAGTGCTCTCCGAGGGTGCCGGTCAGGTGGCCGCCGCGTCGGGCCAGCTCTCGGGCGCGAGCCAGCAGCTCGCCGAGGGGAGCTCCGAACTGGCGGCCTCCATCGAGGAGACCTCCGCGACACTGCAGCAGTCCTCTTCTATGGTGCATCAGAATAACGAAAACACGAAGCAGGCGGCCATGCTTTCCCGGCAGTCCATGGACGCCGCGGAGGGGGGAAACCGGGAGATGGAGGAGATGATGTCCTCCATGGCGGAGCTGAAGAAATCCAGCGACGACATCGCCCGGATCATCAAGGTCATCGACGAGATCGCCTTTCAGACGAACATCCTGGCCCTCAATGCCGCCGTCGAGGCTGCCCGTGCGGGTGAAGCGGGCATGGGCTTCGCCGTCGTCGCCGAAGAGGTGCGCAACCTCGCCCAGCGGAGTGCCCAGGCCGCAAAGGACACGGCGGCGATCATCGAGAAGAACATCTCCCTCTCTCAGGAAGGCGTGGCGGTGGCCCAGAGGGTGAAGAGTTCTCTGGAAGAGATTTCCGCAGGGGCTCGGAAGGTCAGCGAGCTGGTGGACGAGATCGCCGCGGCGAGCCAGGAGCAGGCCCAGGGGATCGAGCAGATCAACAAGGCGATCCAGCAGATGGATCAGGTCACGCAGAGCACCGCCTCCAACGCGGAGGAGAGCGCCGCTGCCTCGGAGGAGTTGAATGCCCAGGCGGAGAGCATGAAAGAGGCGGTGCAGAATCTTCTCATGCTGGTTCACGGCGCGTCTGCGCTGCAGCAGGTGTCTTTCCAGACGCAGAAGCCGAAAGCCGCTCTCGGGGACAAGGCTTCCCAAGGAGTGTCTCGTGTTCCCCTGAAGGCGCAGAAAAATACGGGCAAGGCATTGCCGAACCGCAAGGGGGGCAAAACCCAGATGGTCCGTCCCGAGGACGTGATTCCCCTGGAGGACGATCTCCAGGACTTCTAGCGGCGCTCGCCGTCCGAAAGAAAAACCCGTGGAACCGGTCGTTCGCCTGCGGATTGTCTTCCCGGAGGAGGTCGTTGCAGCAAGATGTGAATCCGCCAAGACGAAGAGAGCGGGGAGTGTGCCATGATCGCGCCGCGCATGTCGGACAGACAGTTCCTCCAGTTTCAGGAGCTGATCTACAAGCGCTTCGGCATCCTCTACAAGGAGGAGAAGAAGGACATGCTTCAGGCGAAGATCTCCCGCCAGATGCGCAGTCTCGGTGTGGAATCCTACGACGAATATCTGGAGGCGATTCGTGGCGGGGACGACGAAAACTGGTTCTCCTTCGTGGACGACATCACCATCCATACCACGAACTTCTTTCGGGAGCGGAACCATTTCGACTATCTCCGGAAGAACATGGATGCTCTTTTGCGGAACAATCCGCTCGTCCGGCAGCGCTTCGAGATTCGTGCCTGGAGTTCCGCCTGCTCCACCGGAGAAGAGGCCTATTCCCTGGCGATGGTGCTCCGGGAGGCGCTGGACGAGCGGATTTCCCTGAAGATACTTGCCACGGACGTGAGCCGGGGATCTCTCGCCCGGGCGGCGGCGGGGTGGTATCGGTCGGAGATCCGCAAGGATGTGGAACCTTATTTCCTCCAGAAGTATTTTTCCCGGGAGGACGGGGGATTTCGGGTGAACGAATCGCTTCGGCGGTGCGTGACGTTCCGTTTTTTCAACCTTGCGGAGCATTTTCCTTTTCGGAACGTCTTCGACGTGATCTTCTGCCGCAACGTGATGATCTATTTTTCCCCGGAAATGCAGCAGGCCCTGCTCGGAAAGATGGCCCGGGTTCTTCCTCCGGGGGGCCTGTTCTTCATCGGCCATTCCGAGAGTCTCATCGGAAAGCAGCACCGTTTCCAGTACGTGCAGCCCACCATCTACATGCGTTGACGGCAGGCGAAGGAGGGGGAATGTGCGTGATCTTTCTCGTTGTGGAAGATGATCCGGTGAGCGCCACGGTCATTCGGGAAATTCTCAGACCCTTCGGCGAGAGCCATGTGGCGAACGATGGTGCCACGGCACTGCGTTTTTTTCGGGAATCCCTCGACGGAGGCGTGTCTTACGACTGTGTCTTTCTCGACATCATGATGCCCGACATGGACGGCCACGAGACACTCGAGGCGCTTCGGGGCGAGGAAGAGCGGCGGAATCTCTGGGGCTCCGACGCCGTTCGGGTGGTGATGGTCACGGCTCTCGGGGATTTCGAGAACGTGCGCATGTCCTTCCGCGAACAGTGCGACGGGTATCTCGTGAAACCCATACGCAGGGAGCGGGTGTTCGCCTTGCTTCGGGAATTGGGGCTCGTGAAGGAGTCCGCAGGCGAAACGGGAGGATCGATTCCCTCCGTATGATGCGGGAGGACGCACTGGAGGAGATGAGAACCCACTTTCTCCAACCCGGATGCATTCTCGTCAGCGACGAGCCACATCTGATTTCCACCGTGCTCGGTTCCTGCGTGTCCGTCTGTCTTCGTGACGAGGCGGTCCCGGTGGCGGGCATGAATCATTACGTCTTTCCGCGTCCCTGGTCGGGGCAACGGACTGCCCAGTTCGGCAGTCTTTCCCTTCCAATGATGCTCCGCCTTCTCCAGGAGCGGGGAGCGCGCCTGGAGCGTCTGGAGGCCCATGTTTTCGGAGGAGCGGAAAATCCGCAGCTCGGAAGTCCGATAGGCGGAAACAACGTCCGGTTCGCCCTGGACCTGCTGGCGTCAAAGCACATTTCCGTACTTTCCCGCGATGTGGGAGGCCGGCGGGGGCGTCACGTGATTTTCAACACCGCCACGGGAGAGACGCGAGTCCGCTTCATTGAAGACGGGGAGGTCCGGGGGCATGGCAAGTGAGGGGACGCGGAAGATCCGGGTGCTTGTCATCGACGATTCCGCTCTGGTCCGCAAGATCATCGCGGAGGAATTGTCCCGGGATTCCTCGGTGGAAGTGGTGGGGACGGCTCCGGATCCCATTGTCGGCAGGGACAAGATCGTGCAGCTCGATCCGGACGTGGTTCTTCTGGACATCGAGATGCCTCGCATGGATGGGCTTACGTTCCTCGAAAAGCTCATGCGACACAAACCGGTGCCGGTGATCATCGTCAGCTCCCTGGCGAAGGCGAACTCCCAGGTCGCGCTTCGTGCGTTGGACCTCGGAGCGGCGGAGGTGCTCTGCAAACCCGGCTCCTCCTATTCCGTGCGCGACATGGGCGAACAGCTTCTTTTCAAGATCAAGGCGGTGGCGTCCATCCGCAGGGATGCGCTGATGCGACGTCCGGCGATGCACATGAACCCAGGGGACCGGAACGGGCAGAATCCCTCCTCGTCGGGGGCGTTGCTCAAGACCACGAACCGTGTGGTCGCCATCGGGGCTTCCACGGGGGGGACCGAGGCGATCAGGGAAGTTCTTCGCCGGCTTCCCGCGGACATGCCTCCGGTGGTCATCGTGCAGCACATGCCGCAATATTTCACCCGCTCCTTCGCGGAACGGCTCAACGAATCCTGTGCTTTGGAGGTGAAAGAAGCGGAAGATCACGAATTGCTGCGTCCTGGCAAGGCTCTCCTTGCACCGGGCAATTCCCACATGATTCTGCGACGGAGCGGTGCCAGCTACTTCGTTGAGATCAAGGACGGTCCTCTGGTCTTTCACCAGCGTCCTTCCGTGGAGGTGCTCTTCAGCTCTGTGGCGAAATACGCCGGTTCAAACGCTCTTGGGGTCATCCTGACGGGCATGGGGAAGGACGGTGC
The DNA here is from genome assembly GCF_029975095.1 of Aminiphilus sp. Lineage (NCBI taxonomy): Bacteria > Thermotogati > Synergistota > Synergistia > Synergistales > Aminiphilaceae > Aminiphilus > Aminiphilus sp. Next base: position 14,390 of record NZ_JARKPW010000048.1, on the reverse strand, counting down.
CCAGGGATTGCTGGAGATGCGGAATGCCGGGGCGTGGACCATCGCCCAGGATGAGCGGACGAGCGTGGTTTTCGGTATGCCCAAGGAAGCCGTCGCCCTCGGGGCGGTCTGTGAGGTTCTGCCTCTGGAGCGCATTGCCGGAGCGATGGTGCAGCGTCTTCGAGAGTGAGGCGAATGGGGACGGAACAGGTGACTTCCGGCAGTTTTTCACGAAAAAAGGCGGAGCGTGGCGCGTCCGATCCCGTCATCTACGTCGTGGAGGACGAGAGCCTCATCGCCCTGGACCTTCGAGAACGGCTCAGGAAACTGCATTATCAGGTCTGTGCGGTCTCGGCCAGCGGCGAGGAGGCGGTGGAGCGGGTCGGTGAATTCCATCCCGATCTCGTCCTTATGGACATCCGCCTGAAGGGAGAGATGGACGGCATCGATGCGGCGAGGGCGATCCGGGAACGCCACGACATTCCCGTGGTTTTTCTCACCGCCTATGCCGAAGAGAAGACCCTCGAGCGGGCCAGGATCACCGAGCCCTACGGGTACGTGCTCAAGCCCGTTCAGGACAGAGAACTGGACATCAACATCCAGATCGCCCTCTATAGACACAAGGCGGATCAGGAGCTTCGCAGGACCAAGAAATGGCTCGACACACTGCTGCTTTCCCTTGGGGACGGGCTTCTCGCCACGGCTCCCGGGGGCAAGGTTCTCCTCATGAACCCCGCAGCGGAGCGCCTGACCGGATGGACCTTCGAGGAGTCCTTCGGCCGCTCCGCCGACGAGGTGCTGCGCCTGGTGGGCGAGGAACGGACTGAAGAGGGGGACTCCCCGGCGAAAGAGGTGCATAACGTCTTTCTGCTCGCGCGCGATGGTTCGCGGACGCCCGTGAGCGTCAGCTCCGGATCCGTCCGGGACAGTGACGGCAAGGAATACGGTTCGGTGCTGCTCCTCCACGACATGAGCGAACGCCTCCGTTACGAGGTGGAACTCCGACGGGCCAAGGTCGCCGCGGAGCAGGCGAACCGTGCGAAGAGCGAGTTCTTTGCCGTGGTCACGCACGAGTTCCGAACTCCCCTGAACGGCATTGTGGGCATGGCGGACCTTCTGCTGGCCGGGGAGTGTACTCCGAAGCAGAAGGAGTACGTGGAAATCCTTCGGTCTTCCTCGGAAGTGCTGCTTTCTCTTGTCAACGACATCCTGGACCTGTCGAAGATCGATGCGGGGCGTTTGGAAATCACCGAAAGGCCCTTCGATCTTCCGCTTTTGCTGGACCAGCTTTGCCGTGTCTTCTCCCTTCGCTGCGCCAGGAAAGGGTTGCACTTCTCTCTCGACATCGCTCCGGATGTTCCGGTCACTGTGTGGGGGGATGGGCTCCGGCTTCGTCAGATCCTGATGAATCTTCTGGAGAACGCCTATAAGTTCACTCACGAGGGATGTGTGGAGGTTGAGGTCTCTGAGGTGAAAAGGGACGATTTCATCTCGACGCTGCGGTTCATCGTGCGGGATACCGGCATCGGCATCGCCCGGGAAAAACAGGCTGCCATCTTCGACAGGTTTACCCAGGCGGACGGATCGGCACGACGCAAATATTCGGGGACGGGGCTCGGACTCTCCATTGCCCGGGAACTCGCCACGCTTCTGGAAGGCACCATTACCCTGGAGAGCGAACTCGGAAAGGGGAGCGCGTTTCAGGTCGAGCTTCCCTTCAGGATCGCCAGGGATAAAAAATAATTGTCAGATTGACACTATTATGTCTGGGCGCTAGCATTCCTTGTAAAGAAAACCGTCATGTCCCCGCTGTTCCTCTCCGGGGACGATGACCGACGGAGGAGGGGTCTGTGGTGCTGTTGCTCGACAGGGAAGCCATATGCTCGGTGTTCACCATGCGCGATGCCATCGAGGCGGACAAGAGGGCCTTCGTCCTCCATTCGGAGCGGAGAACCCAGGTGCCGTTGCGGAGCACTCTTGATGTGGGGAAGGGAAAGGGGCAGTGCCTTTTCATGCCCGCCTATGCGGAGGGGGTCGAGCAGGCGGGTGTCAAGATCGTCTCCGTGTTCCCCGGTAACGCGCAGAAGGGGAAACCCGTGGTTCCGGCGACGATGATTCTGTTGGACGGAGAGACGGGCGAAGTGGATGCGCTCCTGGACGGAACGGTTCTTACCCAGATGCGTACTGCCGCCATCTCCGGTGCTGCGACGGAGCTGCTGGCCCGTTCCGACGCCTCCACGGCGGCGCTCTTTGGCACGGGAGGGCAGGCAGAGGCTCAGCTTGAGGCGCTGCTCACGGTGCGCGCCCTGAAAAAAGTGTTCGTCTTTGACGTGGTCCGGGAACGCACGGAAGCGTTCGTGGAGCGCATGGCACCCCTGGCGGCGCGCTTCGGCGCGACGCTTTGCGCCGCAGCCTCTTCCGACGAGGCCGTCGAGGAGGCGCAGGTCATCACGGCGGTGACCACCTCGCCGACTCCCGTCTTCGACGGGAACCGCGTCGCGCCGGGTACCCACGTGAACGGCGTGGGGGCCTACCGGCCGGACATGCAGGAACTTGATGTCCGTCTGTTGGAGCGGGCCGACCGGATCTTTGCGGACAGCTTAGACGCGGTGCTTGCCGAGGCGGGGGATTTTCTAATTCCCCAGGCCCAGGGACGTTTCGCGCCGGAGCGCATTGCGGGAGAACTGGGAGATCTCCTGCTGGGACGTGTTCCGGGACGAACGTCTCCCGAGGAGATCACGGTCATGAAGACCGTCGGTTTCGCCGCCCTGGATGTGGTGTCCGCCGCCGCCATCGTGAAGAAGGCCCGGGAGGCGAAGGTGGGGCGCACGCTGGAACTGTGAGAACCTGAGCCGGGCTCGTCCCGAGTGTTTTCTCCGTCTTTGCGGGCAAGTCAGAATGTTGACGCCCTTGGAGAGGGTGGTAGGATAAAGCGGCGTTTCCGCTCGGAAAGAGGGGAGACGCCGCATCCTGTTTCGAGGAACGGAAGGCTTTGCATGAACCCACAAATGTGTCATCCCTTGTTGCTTCCCTTCATTCCTGTCGTGCGGGTCCTCGGAAAAACTCTGGGGCCGGATTGGGAGATCGTGCTTCACGACGTGTCCGACGGAGGCCACCGGGTGGTGGTCATGGAGAACGCGTCACTCACGGGGCGTTCCTCCGATTCCCCCCTCACGGAGTTCGGCGCGTTTCTTCTCCGCTCGGAAGAATGCGAGGATCTCGACTACATCGCCAACTACGCCTCCACCGGGCCGGACGGTCGGGCTCTGCGCTCCAGCGTCGTCCTCGTCCGGGACGGAGAGGGTGACCTCGTGGGATTGCTCTGTCTCAACCAGGACATGACCAGGGCGCAACTGCTCCGGGAGTGGGCGGAAACGCTCACGAAGGTGGATCCGCTTCCGTTGGCCGCTCCCACGGAACGTTTCGTCTCGGGAAGCGACATGCATTTCGAGGAACTTCTTCGGGAAGTGCGCCCGCTCTTCGGAAAACCGCTCCGCTTCCTCTCGCGTAAAGAGCGGGAGCTTCTTCTGGAGCGCCTTCATGAGCGAGGGTTCTTCTCGTTCAAGGGGGCGATGGAGGTGCTCTGCCGCGAGACGGGAAAAAGCCGTTTCACTCTCTATGCCCATCTTCGGGAGGTGCGGCGCCGTGTCGACCGGCCCCTTTGAGGAGTTGCTGCGCCTGATTCTGGGTGTCGCCGCCGGAGCGCTCTTCTCTGCCCGGACGGGTTTCGCCACGGGAGGCATCATCACGCCGGGTTTTCTTGCGGTGGTGGGGTTCCGTTCCTTCGCCGCTCCTCTCGTCTTCGGCCTCGGTATGCTGCTGGCCCTTGTCCTGGAGGCCACAACGCGCTGCTTCGGTCTCTACGGAAGAAGGCGCATGACCGTGGCGATTCTCCTTTCTCTGAGCGTCTTTCTTTTCTGGAGCGCGTTTTTCCCTCTCTCGGTTCCCTGGAGCGGATGGCTGGTGCCTGGCCTTCTCGCGGGGGACGCGCAACGCCAGGGCGCGCTTCCAACCTGTGCAGGAGCCCTGGCGGCGGGAGCCGCGGCGATCCTGGTTCGGGAACTGCTCCCCTTTTAGGTGATTTTCGTGAAAGAGTTCTTTCGGAAATTCCTCTTCGGTGACGGTGCATCGCCCTTTTCCCGGCGCAGCGTGCTCGGGCTCGTTCTGCTCGCTGCTCTTCTTGTGCTGTGCACCCTGGGGGATGGAACGGGGGGAGGATTCCGTCTTTCTCGGGAAGAAGAGCGTTTGTGGGACAGGGTTCGTGCCGCACAGGAGGTGCTCGTCGCCGAGCGGAATGCCCGGGGCATCGCTTCCCCGAAAGAGGTCGATCCCTGGGGAACGGGACTGATCGGCCTGGAGTGGAGTGCTGTGACGACTACCCTGGGAGACCTGGAGGCGAAACGGACGTCCTGCGATCCGCGCTGGGCGGTGCGGGTGTTCCGATGGTTGAAGGAGGCCGGGCTCGCCCGGGGAGACCGGGTTGCGATTCTTTCCTCCGCCTCCTTTCCCGGATTTCTCCTCGCCGCACTCGCCGCGGCGGAGGAGATGGGCCTTTCCGTGCTGCTCGCGCCGTCTCTGGCGGCCTCCACCTGGGGAGCGAACGTGCCGGAGCTGCTTCTGCCGGACCTGCTGACGCTCCTGCGGCGCCGTGGGTTGCTGCGGACTGCTCCGGCGTTCTGTACGTTGGGAGGGGACGGCGAAACCGGAGGCGGTCTCGCTGCCGAGGGTGTTGCCCTGCTTCGCGAATCGGCCCGGCGAAACGGTGTTCCACTGCTTGAGGAGGAGCGCCTGGAGATGATGGTGGCGGAAAAGACGCGCCGGGTGCTTGACTTCGATCCGGAACTCGTGGTGCAAATTGGCGGGAGCCACGCCAATCTGGGGACCGATCCCGAAGTGACACTCCTTCCCGGGGGGCTCCATTTTCCGGAGGTGACCTTTCGTGGAGACGGCGGGGAGGCTTCTTCCCGTCGGATGCCTGTTTCCGCCTATGGCAACGGTGTTCTCGGGAAACTGGCCGGGGTCGGGCTTCCCGTGATCCATCTCCTGAACGTGCGCGATCTCGCCCGGAGAAACGGCATCCCCTTCGACGAAGCACCGGAGCGGAAAGGGCCGGCGACTCGGGGGCGACTCGGAGCCGTCGTAGGGCTCGTCGCTTTTGCGTCGGGATTGGCGCTCTTCTCTCGGTGGGAGCTGGAATGAGCGGATTCGCTTGCTGCCGGGGCGGTTCTTTTTCGCAAGAGTGCGTACGAGGGCTTCCGGTGGTGCGGATTCTCGTCACGGGAACGCGGGGAAAAAGTGGCACCGTACGCCTTCTTGCCGCCGCACTTGCGGCGCAGGGGTATGCCGTGTGGGCACGCATCACCGGAGTGACCCCCCTTTCTCTGGAACCGGCGGGGACAAAGGCCATTCGCCGCGCCGCGGGGGCTCACGTGGAGGAGATGCGCTGGTGGTTGGGCCACGTGGCCCGGGAGGTGTCCAGATATCGGGAAACAGATTCCTCTGCCGGCAAGGAAGCGGTGGTCCTCGAAAACAGTGCCGTCGCCCCGGAACTGCAACATCTCGCGGGATGCTGGATGGATCCGACTCTTGTGGTGTGGACCAATGCCAGAGCGGATCACGAGGAGGTCTGGGGGCCGGGAACCGAGCGGGCTTTTCGCGTTCTCCTCGGAGGAGTGCCACCGCATGTGCCCGTGGCATGCGGCGGAGAGCTTGCTGCGGATGCTGCCCGGATCGGGGCGATGAAAGCCCGGGGATGTGCTCCCTTTGGTCTTTCCGATGCCGACGGGGTACCTTCCTTCCGGGAAATATGCTCCGGAGGAAACCCCTGGCCCGATTCCACCGCGGTACTTGCCGCCTGTATCCGTCTCGGACTGGACCTGGAACTCTCCCGTCGCGCCTGGGAAGCGCTGCCTCCGAGTGTCGGGGAATTTCGGGTGCTTTCCCTGCCGGGGTGTTCCGGAGGAGACGTTGCTCTTGCTTCAGCATTCGCGGCGAACGATCCGGAGAGCACGCGATTTTTGTGGGAGAAACTAGGGTGGCTCCCGGAGGAGACTACCCTGTGGTATCACCACCGAATGGACCGTCCCGCCCGATACAGGGCGTTTCTTCCCTGGATGTATTCTCTTCCCTGGAAGGCCCGCTGGATCACCGGCCCTGCGCCGTTTCGCAGCTCCCGATTCCTCCGGCTCGGAACTCCCTCACCGGAAGAGATGACCTGTCGTCTCTCGGGACGGGTGTTCGGCTGCGGCAACATAGCGGGACTTCCGCTGGAATTGCTCCTGCGGATCGGTTGACGTTTCGCACGATCCACGGGAGGCTGCCTCCGGCGAGGTTGCGGTGGAGCGCTCGGAAGGCTGAGCTTGTTGTGGTGACGGTTCGTCTTCTTGGGATATAATACAAATGCGGCGTTTGTGCCGTCGGAGAAAAGAACTGTTCCTACGTGCAGAGGAGGGGTGCGAACATGTCGGTGATCTATCTCAATGGGCAGTACGTCCCCGCAGAGGAAGCGAAGGTCTCGGTCTTCGATCATTGTTTTCTCTACGGCGACGGCGTGTTCGAGGGTATTCGTGCCTACAACGGTCGGGTTTTCCGGCTGGAGGAGCACATCGATCGTCTTTATGATTCCGCGAAGGCCATCTGGCTTCCCATTTCGCTCTCGAAGGAAGAAATGATGGAGATCGTGGCGGAAACCTGCCGGCGGAACAACCTGCGTGATGCCTACATCCGGCTTGTGGTGAGCCGGGGCGTGGGCGATCTCGGGTTGGACCCGAGAAAGTGTCACGGCAATGCCTCGGTGGTCTGCATCGCCGCCTCCATCGCCCTCTACCCGGAGGAGTTCTATGAGAAGGGGCTCAAGGTAATCACCGCCGCCACTCGGCGCAATTACGGGGAGGTTCTCGCACCCCAGGTAAAAAGCTGCAACTACCTGCCGAACATCATGGCCAAGATCGAGGCGGTCAACGCGGGTGTTCTCGAGGCCATCTGCATGAGCCGCGAAGGATACGTCGCGGAGTGCACGGGGGACAACATCTTTCTCGTCAAGAACGGCGTGGTGAAGACTCCCCATTCCGCAGTGGGCATTCTCCTCGGGGTCACCCGGAACGCCGTGATCGACGTGGCTCGAAACGCAGGTTACGCTGTGGAGGAGACGTTCCTGAACCGCTGGGACATCTACACGGCGGATGAAATTTTCCTCACGGGAACCGCGGCGGAGGTCATTCCCGTGGTGGAGGTGGACCTGCGGAGTGTCGGAGACGGAAAACCAGGACCTGTGACGAAGAAAATCAGGGACGTTTTCTGCAAACTCGTCCGAGGCGAGGGATACGAGATCTACCGGGATGCGCGCCCCCACGAGAAACGGGGGCCCGTCAAGGATTTCGTGGGGTGTCACGAGGAGAACTAGGTGTAGGAACGGACGGGGACGGGAGGGCTTCCCGTCCTTTTTCCGTCGGTACATGTCTTTTCGAGAGGACGAACGGAGGAGGGAGCCCTGTGGGATCGCAGGTACTTGCCATCAATCCGGGATCGACGAGCACCAAGATCGCCTGGTATCGGGACGATGAAGAGGCGTGGAGGGTGACCCTGTCCCACTGCGTGGAAGAGGTCGCAGCCTTTCCGTGCGTTGCGGAACAGTTTTCCTTCCGTCTCCGGGTGATCGAGCAGGCGGTGGCGGAGGAGGGGGGGGATCTGGATGCGCTTCAGGCCGTGGTGGGACGGGGCGGCATCGTGGACTCCATCCCGGGGGGGACCTATGCGGTGGATGAACTGCTTCTGAACCACCTGCGCCGGGGAAAGCCCTGGGAACACGCCTCGAACCTGGGAGGAATCCTCGCGGCGGCCATCGCCTTTCCGCGCAAGATCCCCGCCTACATCGTCGATCCGGTCGCCGTGGACGAGCTGGAAGCCGTTGCACGAGTCACGGGACTTCCGGAGCTGCCGAAGCACTCTCTGGGACACGCGCTGAACATCAAGGCCACGGTGCGCCGCGCCGCGAAGGATCTCGGTCGGGACTGGCGGAAGATGAACGTCGTCGTGGCCCATCTCGGCGGAGGCATCTCCATCTGCACCCACAAGGCGGGACGGATGGTGGATCTCAACAATGCCAACGAATTCGGCCCCTTTTCACCGGAGCGCTCCGGAGGAGTTCCGGCGGGGGACCTCGTCCGTCTTTGTTTCAGCGGCAACCATACCATGCAGGACCTCCGCAAGAAAATCGCCGGAGCGGGCGGTGTTGCGGGATATCTGGGAACGAGCGACCTCAGGGAAGTGAAGCGCAGGATCGCCGAGGGAGACGGGAAGGCCCGTCTCGTCTACGAAGCCATGGCCTACCAGGTGGCGAAGGAGATCGGCGCTTATGCGGTCCCCCTGGAGGGGAAGCCCGAGGCGATTCTGCTCACGGGGGGCGTGGCGCACGACGGTGAGTTCGTCCGTCTCGTCACGGAACAGGTGCAGTGGATTGCTCCCGTCCTCGTCTACCCTGGCGAGGACGAGATGCGTGCCCTTGTGGAAGGGGCATTGCGCGTCCTGCGCGGCGAGGAGCCGTGCCTGCGCTACGGCGAGATGATCGCCGCTTCCTGACTGAGGGGCTTTCGGAGAAAACCGCATGCCCTGTCGCACCGTGGTGTGCGGAAACGGAAACGTGTTGCGGGAGGCGGAAAAAGCATGACGCATGATGGGGAATTCTCTTCTTGTCGGAATCTTAATTTCCTGCTCGACCGTTGTCGGGATGGCAAACGCATGCGCATTGCCGTCGTCTGCGCCCAGGACGAGGATGTTCTCGTCGCACTGGATGAGGCACGGCGACAGGGCATTGTCGAGGGCGTTCTCGTGGGTGACCAGGCGAAGATCGAGAAGATCGCGGGAACAGTGGGCGTCGATGTCGGAGCGTTTGAAATCGTGCACGAGCCCGGTGAGGCCGGTGCGGCGGAGCGGGCGGTGCGGATGGTTGCCGAGGGACGGGCGGACACCCTCATGAAGGGACTGGTCAAGACAGCGACGCTCCTCAAGGCGGTGCTCAACAAGGAGTGGGGGTTGCGCTCCGGAGCACTGCTGAGCCATCTGTTCCTCTTCTACATTCCGAAGATGGGGCGTTTCTACGGGCTGACCGACGGAGGGATCAACACCTCTCCGGATCTCCAAGCCAAGGTAGGGATCATCGAAAATGCGGTGAAGTGCTACCATGCGCTCGGATGTGCCCGTCCTCGAGTGGCGGCGCTCGCCGCCGTGGAAGTGGTGAACCCGGACATGCCCTGCACGCTCGACGCGGCGGCGCTCACCCAGATGCAACGGCGGGGACAGATCAAGGGGTGTCTGGTTGACGGTCCTCTGGCACTGGACAACGCGGTGAGCGAGGAAGCCGCCCGACACAAGGGGATCGATTCGGACGTCGCCGGAAAAGCGGACATCCTTCTTGTACCCGACATCGAGGCGGGAAATCTTCTGGGAAAGACCATGCTCTATCTCACCGGGGGCGACGGAGCGGGGGTGATTCTCGGGGCGAAAGTTCCGGTGGTGCTCACCAGCCGGATCGATTCGGCCCGGACGAAGCTCCTCTCCATCGCTCTCGGTGCCGTTCTTTCCAGAAAGTGACCCTCTCCGAAGAACGGTCCGGAGGAGGAACATCGCCTTGGCGTATGTCCGAGAGAGCGGTATAGTGTATCCAAGAGATGGAAACGCTCATCCATAATTTCCAAATTATAAGGGGAGGTTCTGACCAGCATGAAGCAGATTCGGTCGTTGACGGAACTGATGGAGTACGCCCGGGAGATCGGGCCCCGCAAGATCAGCGTCGCCCTGGCGGAGGACGCGGAGGTCATGGAAGCCGTCGAGGATGCCCGCAAGAACGGCATCGCCACCGCGATCCTCGTGGGTAACGCGGTGAAGATCGCCGATGTGGCGGCGAAGCTGGGCATCGATCTCGCGAATTACGAGGTCGTGGACGAGCGGGGCAACGAGAACGCCGTGGCCCTCAAGGCCGTGGAGCTCGTGTCGTCAGGGAGCGCGGACATTCTCATGAAGGGGATGATCAAGACCGCCAACTTCCTTCGGGGCGTTCTCAACAAGGAGAAGGGGCTCCGCTCGGGAGCGCTCATCTCCCACGTCTACATCCATCAGGTGGAAGGGTACGACCGGGTCTTCTTCATTTGCGATCCCGCGTTCAACATGTATCCGGACCTTCAGGCGAAGGTGAACATCCTGAACAATACGGTGGAACTCGCTCATGCCTTCGGCATCGCGAGTCCTAAAGTCGCCGTTCTGGGTGCCGTGGAAGTGGTGAATCCGGACATGCCCTGTACGCTCGACGCGGCAGCCCTTGCCCAGATGAGCCGCCGCGGGCAGATCAAGGGATGCGTCGTGGACGGTCCCTTCGCCCTGGACAACGCCATCAGCGTGGAAGCGGCGAAACATAAGGGAATCGAGTCCGAGGTGGCGGGAAACGCGGACATTCTCCTTGTGCCGGACATCGAGGCGGGGAACATGATGGCCAAGGCCATCGTCTACTTCGCGAGAAACAAGACCGCCGGACTCGTGTTGGGTGCTAAGGCGCCGGTGGTGCTCACGAGCCGCACGGATACCGCGGAGACGAAGCTCCTCTCCATCGCCTCCGCCGTGGCTCTCGCCGCCCACCAGGGGCGCTGACGCCCGAAGACGGACAACGAAGGGGCCGCTGCGTGCGGCCTCTTTGTTCGCTGTGTTTCACCTCGGAGGGAATGCGCATGACTGTGTCGAAGGACGGTTCCTTCACGATTTTCGTGATCAACCCCGGCTCCACCAGCACCAAGTTCGCCCTGTTCCGGGACGGCCAGGAACTTTTCTCCCACACCCAGCGGTACGATGTGGAGGTGTTGCGGGAGTTCGTCTCCATGGCGGACCAGGAGACGTTCCGGAGGACGGAGATCCTCAAAGTTCTCAACGCGGAGAAAATCAATCTTGCCGACGTGGATGCCGTGGTGGGACGGGGAGGACTGCTTCGTCCCATCGAGGGAGGCACCTATGTGGTGAACGCTCCCATGCTGGAAGATCTCGTCTCGTGCCGTTACGGAACGCACGCGAGCAATCTCGGGGCACCTCTGGCGCTTTCCCTGGCGCAGGAGGCCGGAGGCAAGCCCGCCTTCATCGTGGACCCGGTCGTGGTGGACGAGTTGCTTTCCCAGGTGCGACTCTCGGGTTTTCCAGGCATCGAAAGACGCTCCATCTTTCACGCGCTGAACCAGAAGGCCGTGGCCCGTCGTTTCGCCGCGGAGACGGGCAGACGCTACGAGGAGCTCAATCTCGTGGTGGCCCACATGGGGGGTGGCATCTCCGTGGGCGCTCACCTTCACGGGCGTGTTGCGGATGTCAACAACGCCCTTGACGGAGAAGGTCCCTTCTCGCCGGAGCGGGCGGGGTCTCTCCCCGCGGGAGAACTGGTCAAGTTCTGTTTCAGCGGAGCCGTGGACCTGGAGACCATGTTGCGGAAACTTGTGGGCGGCGGTGGCATGGTAGCCCATCTGGGTACCAATGACCTTCGCGAGGCCTATCGCCGTGCCTGCGAAGGCGACGCTTCGGCGGAGCTGGTTCTGGATGCCATGACCTACCAGGTGGCCAAGGAGATCGGTTCCCGGGCGGTGACGCTTCGGGGAGAGGTGGACGCGATTCTCCTCACGGGGGGGCTCGCCTACGCCGAGGATTTCGTGGAGCGCATCCGCCGGCGAGTACAGTGGATCGCCCCCGTGAAGGTCTACGAGGGTGAGGATGAACTGCGCGCCCTTGCAGAAGGCGCCTTGCGCGTGCTCCAAGGGCTGGAGACCGCGAAAATCTACGGAGGGTGAGCCATGCGTATCGCTGTTGTGGAACCGTTGGGCGCTCCCCGGAAACTCCTCGATGAACTCGCGGCGCCTCTTCGGGTTGCGGGACACGAGGTCTGTTTCGAGAGCGAACGGAGCACCGACGTGGAGATCCTCCGCCGGCGAGCGGAAGGTGCGGCGGTGGTGATCCTCGCCAACATCCCCTTCGGAGGAGATCTCATTCGTGCCCTGCCGGAGTTGCGGATGCTCTCCGTGGCCTTTACCGGGACGGATCACGTGGATTGCGCCGCCTGCCGTGAGCGGGGCATCTGGGTGTGCAATGCCGCGGGGTATGCCACGCAGGCCACGGCGGAAATGACCATCGCACTCATGCTCGGCGCTCTCCGCTGCGTTGCCGAAGGGGACAGGGTCGTTCGTCAGGGTGGTGTTCGCACCTATCTGGGAAAGGAACTCCGGGGCAGAAAAGTGGGGATTGTCGGGACCGGTGCCATCGGTCTCCGTGTGGCGGAATTGCTCCTTGCCTTCGGATGCGAGGTCGTCGCCTGGAGCCGCAGCATCCGGAAGGAAGCCCTGGCACTCGGCGTCACCTATGTGGATCTGGACGAACTTCTCGCCACCTGCGACATCGTTTCCCTCCATACGCCCCTTACAGAAGAGACGAAACTCCTGTTCGACCGGGAGCGGATCGCCCGCATGAAACCTGGCTCCCTGCTGTTGAATGTCTCCCGGGGAGGTGTGGTGGATTCCCACGCCCTCGCCGTTGCATTGGAAGAAGGGCATTTGAAGGGCGCGGGCATCGACGTCTTCGAAATGGAGCCGCCCATTCCCGCCGATCATCCCCTTCTCGCCGCGCCCAACACCTTGTTGGCGCCTCATGGAGGATTCGCCACCGAGGAAGCGCTCGCGAAACGAGCGCGGATCGTTTTCGAGAACGTCACGGCATGGCTGGAGGGACACCCAAGCAACGTGGTCGTCCGGGGGCGGAGTTTGTAGCGTCTGGTTTGTCTTTTCAGGGCGAAAGAAAACTGAAAGAGTGCGATTGTTTCCTTTTTGGAACATCGCAGAGGATTTCTGAGGGGTGTTTCTACCGGGATCTTCCAGGGATTTCTTTCAGGGGAGTCTTTTGTCTTGATTGTCGAAACGGTTGAATTGTAAGATAAATTCTCGTTCTTGACAAACAATAAGAGCGGGTGTAGCTTGTGCTCACGTCAAGGAGTTTCATTTTCCCGGAGGATTTTTGTCCGGAAAAGGAACGGAGCACAGGGAGGAATGTACCATGTTCGGTATGGATCCGGAGAAAATCATGTACCTGGAACGGAAGATGGCGGGACTTGAAGAGGAGCGGAACGAACTCGTCAAACTCATCCGTGATGCCGTCGCGGGCAGGAGTTCGGTCAGGAGCTGACGCGACCCTTCAGGGTTTTTACGCCCTTGGAATGTCTCTCGTCGAAACGCGGTGGAGAAAGGTGCATGAAACCTTTCTCCACCGCGTTTTTTGTGTCTCCGGAAAACGGTGTCCGTAGCGCTCTCCGAATCGTCTTGCCTCTCGAATGTGTTTCCCTGACAGCGACGCGGCCCTGATGCTGGTCGTGGCCCGATTACGCTACATTCCCTCCCATCAATGGGGGGAGGCGGTACCTGGATATGATCCCTTTGAAGGATGCAGATTTGGAGAAGAGCACATGGGGCGACGCATGTCAGCGTCTGATACGGGCATTGTGCGTCGAAACCCACGAGGCGTGGCCGGAGTCCAGTCGCTACCTCAACATGGATCTGTTGCTCGAACACAAAAAGGCACTCCTGGAAAAGTGTGGCTCATCGTCGCAGACGGTCGCCGAACGCCATGAAAACCTTTTTGCGCAGGCTGACGCACACAACGCGACCGTGGCGCCTTTTGCCCGGGAGGGAACGTCGTTGCTGAAAATATGCTATGGGAACGGCTCCGGGACGTTTGCGAGAAAGAAGACCGGTAGTTTTGCGGGCGGAATTTTTGTTTTTATTCCCAAGAAGATGGGGTATCCTAGAGAAAACGCACGTGTTTGATCATGCTCGGCCAAGAAAAGGAGGTGGAGGAGCATGCGGAACCCCGGGACGGGAGAAGGGGAGCGGCTGTGTCCGGTCTGCTCCTCGCGATGTGGTGTTCCTGAAGAAGCAGTGATCCTCTCCGGAGAGAACGGATGGAATCTGGAGCAGCTTTTTGACGTCTCCGCGGAGGCCATTCTGATTCTCGGAAGAAATCGGTGCATTCTTCGCGCCAATGACACATTCTGTCGGACCTTTGGTTTTTCCAGGGAACAGGTGGAGGGAAAGGCCTGCTTCGAAATCCTTCGCGCACCCTTCTGCAACGGTCCCGATTGTCCCTTGGAGCGTTCCTTCACTGCGGAGGAGACGCTGGAATTCCGCATGAACGTTCCCGCCAGGACGGGGGAGAACATCCCCTGTCTCGTCTTTGCCTCGCCCCTCCGGGATGGAGAGGGACGGGTCGTGGCCGTAGCGGAACAATTCCGGGACATGACGGAATGGCAGCGCCTGGAACGTCTGGCCAGGAAAGGCGAGGCTCATTTCCGCTCCCTCGTGGAGAGGACGGGACACCTTCTGGTGGAGATCGATGCGGCGCTTCGGTTC
>NZ_JARKPW010000043.1:0-1798 GCF_029975095.1 Aminiphilus sp. | reverse complement strand
GGCATCCGGCGGAGCGGGACAGTTGGAGCACTTCTTCGAGGCCGTGGAGGCGGGAGCCACCGTGTTGCTGGCCGCATCCGTCTTCCATTTCGGACTCATCGGGATTCCCGAATTGAAAAAATACCTCCGCGGCCGGGGCGTGCCCGTCATGTGAGGCGTTCGGGACGCCCGAACGTGTTTCCGCGAGGGGGCGGTTCGAGGCGGACGGTCGTCAACCGGACGACCCGACGAAGAACCGCCCATGCGGCCTCCTTCCAGTATCATTCCCCGTCACATGACGCAGTAGGGATGGTTTCTCATCCACTCGCGTACCTCCGGTCCGATCCACTCATCGAGCCCGCGCGCCAGGTAGAAGCGGGGGAAGAGCAGATCGTCCCCTTCGGCAATCACACCCTCTTCACGAGCCGTCTTTTCCAGCGGCGTTCCCGGGTAAATCCGGATCCCCGCCGTCAGTTTCAGCGTTTCCAGGTGGAGGGAGTCGGCGAATTCCAGGCTCTCACGCACCGATTCTCTCGTCTCGCCCGGCCCTCCCAGCAGGAGGAAGCCCAGCCTGCGGATGCCGTATTTTTCGAGCAGTTTCGAGGTGGTCCGTACCTGTTCCACCTCGTATTTCTTGTTGAGGTTGCGCAGGATGGCGGGGCAGCCGCTTTCGAACCCGAGACTTGCCTCGATGCATCCGGCTTCCGCCATTTTCCGCACCAGGTCTTCGTCCACGAAACCGGGATAGAGGCTGCAGTGCCAGCGGATTCTGAGACCGGCTGAGGAGAGCGACGCGCAGAGATCCTTCGCGTACTTCGGCGGGAGATTGAAGATGTTGTCGACAAAGTAGAAGTGCCTGAAGCCGGCCGCCACATGGCGGGCAATCCCCTCCACCACGGTCTCGATCACGCGTTTTCTGAGTACGGTACCTTCCAGGGCGGGCGTGGAGCAGTAGCTGCACCGCATGGGACAGCCGCGCCGGGTCTGGAAGGGGACCCAGACCCCCGTCCTGGCGTCCGCGGGAACGGACCAGAGCGAGGGGTCGGGGAGGGGGAACGTTTCGAGCCCCGCCCGCGCGCACCGTCCCCTGTCCACCGTTGCGCCGGGGAGGCAGAGACCGGGGATTCCGGACAGGTCGTCCCGCCGTTCCAGGGCGCGGAGGAGCGCCGCAAACGCCGTCTCCCCTTCTCCGCAAATTCCCATGTCCGCCTTCAGGTAACGGAGCGCCGCTTCCGGGAAAATGCTGAATCCCGATCCCCCCACGACGATGGTCGCGTCTGAGGCGGCGCGGCACAGGGCAATGGTATCGCGCACCGCTTCCAGCAGGAACCCCGGATTCTCCCGGTTCTGGTCATCCACGTTCCTGGCCGAGACCCCGATCACGCCGGGGCTGTGCTCCCGCACGGCGTCACGGATGATAGAGGCATTGTCGCCGCTGCCCGGGAGAGTGAACATGCGCACCTCATGCCCTGCTTCCCGCGCGGCAACCGCAACCAGGTTGAGACCCAGCGGCAATGGCGTCACATGGCTCGTCTCGGAATTGGTGGAAATCAGCACTACTCTCATGGGAAGTTCCTTTGTTCCCGCAACGGCGAAATCTCAGTGCGCTTTGTCCAACGGCACGTTTTCAGGGTATGCTCCGTGCACTGGTAATTCTAGCTTCCCTGCCGTCAAAACGCAATTCTTCAGGAGTCGTCCCGCGTCGGCCGCATTGCAGTCTCATGAACGGAGCAAGGATGACTTTGTGATGTCCGAAAAGAGGTGAAACCTGTGCGGGCCGCTTTGAGCGGGTAGCATTAGAGGGAAAATAGGGACACTT
>NZ_JARKPW010000225.1:0-19354 GCF_029975095.1 Aminiphilus sp. | reverse complement strand
AAAAACCAGCAGGAACTGAACCTCAAGGGAGTCGTCCACGGCACCTACACGGCCATTCCGCTCATGCGGGAGCAGGGGTTCGGCCACATCGTCAACACCGGGTCCATCGCGGGACGCATTCCCCTCCCCTACCAGGCGGTGTACGCCGCCACCAAGAGCGCGGTGATCAGCATGACGGAAAGCCTCCAGTACGAGCTGGAGGTGGAGGGGCTCTCCTTCAGCGTCTTCTGCCCCGCCAACGTCCGCACCCCCATCTTCGGCGAGATGGCCCCTCCGCCGGATTCCATCAGTGTCGAGGAAGCGGTGGAGTACATCTTCGCCGAAATGGAGAAGAAGGCCATCGTGATCGTCCTGCCCGAATCGGCCAGAGGGTTCGACACGCTTTACCGGGAACAGTACGGGGAATTCCAGCGGCTCGTCCGGGAACTGGCGGCGGAGCGCCGGGAGAACTACCGCACGAAGGGAACCTACTGCTGAGAGCCTGCCGTTGCAACGGAGGAAACCGGAGCGTCTTGTCCCGTGCGGCTTGATCCGTCGAACGGAACAAGGGAGAAGAAAGAAGGGAGAGCACCCCGAGAAAACGGAGGACACCGCCCGGAAGAATCGGTCTCTCCTGCTGGAAACGGGCACGGGAAAGCCGGAGCCGGGTTGAACGTTGCGCCGCATCGCGGCAGGAGGCCGCCATAAAAAGCTCCAACAGGAAATCGCAACACAAAACCCCGGCGGGAAACCACGACAAAAAGCCTCAACAGAAAACCGCAGCAGAAATGCACGAGCAGGCAATACGACACAGGCAGGAAATAATACACACGCAGGCAATCACGAAAGTACGGCGATCACAGGCGGGCAAGACACATGACCAGGAGTCGGGAGGTAGGAAGACGCATGAAGGAAAGAGAACGAAAGGCGAGGAGACGGCCGTGACACCGGAGCGAGGATGCGCACAGTCCTTCGCACAGCGCGTGCGGCATCTGCCGTTCCTGCGGCATCTCCGGTCTTTGCGGGGACTGCGGGGGCTCTCGGGCGCAACGGATCTTCCCCTCGAAGTGGTCATCCTCCTCGTGGGAGGGCTCACCCTGACGCTCGCGGGGGCGCTGCTCTTTTCCGCCGCCTCCGGAGCGCTCCCCTGGTACGAAGACGGGCTGTACGGGCTGCTCCTCTTCTTCTTCGCCGTGCAGATCGTCACGCTGGGGAAAACGCCCTTCGGCGACGCCCGCCGGACAAAACCGCTGCTCGCGCTGGGAATCGCCGTCGCCTCCGTGGGCATCGTCACCTGCTTCGTTCCGGGCCTGCTCGGCGAGATGCCCCGAATGCTGCTCGCCCTCTGCCTCGGGCCGGGGGGTACTCTTTTGCTTTTGGAAATGCTCTTCTCCAGGGAAAAGTGCCGCGTCTGGCTGGAACAGGGAGGCGTCCTCCGGCGTCTCGTCGCTGCGGCGGGGGCGGTCTACGCGCTGTCGATTCTTTTGGGGCTTCTGGTCTGGAAGAAGGATCTGTTCGCCACGCCGCTGACGGCCCTTGTGGCGCTCGCCTCCGGCGGCGCGCTCTTCTTTCTCGCCTTCGTCCTCGAAAAGGTCTACCGCCGCTATCCCGAGGCGGGAATCCCCCGGAGCGGCCCGGGGGCGCTGCCTGCGGACAGGGCGCTCTTGCTCCTCACGGGGGTCTTCATGGTCCTTTTGGGGGTGCTGCTGATCCCCGTCAACGTGGGCCTGCTTCCCTTTTCGGGAAGCGCCCAGCTCGGCCTGCTCATGGTGCTCTTCGCCCTCCAGATGCTCGCTGCGGGAAGCACTCCCGTCGGGGCGTTTCCCCGGTCGCGGCTCATGATCATCCTGGGGCTCCTCTTCGCCGCCCCGGGCATCGTCTCCTGCATCGTTCCGGGCGTTCTCGTGCCGTTTCTCACCGTCCTCGTGGGGGTGTGCAACATCCTGGGAGGCGGGCTCACCCTGGGCAAGCTCTGTCTTTCCCTCCTGACGGCGCGAGGGACGCCGCACGCCCCGGGGACGGGCGCTTCTCCGGACAGGGAAATCTCCCCGGGCACGGACACGGACACGTCCCAGGGCACCGGCACATCCCCGGAGGCGCACCGCCCCGCGCCCGGCCCCGTTCCGCCTCTTCTGGTGAAGCTCACCACCACCCAGGTGGCGATGAACCTGCTCTCCATCCTGTTCGGCACATCCATGCTCGTCTCAGGCATCATCCCCGGGTGGATCATCGGCCCCGTCCTCGCCGCCAACGGCGGCGCCCTTCTCTACCTGCTGCACATCCTGAGGCTTCTGGACCGAATGCGCGGCGCCGCACCGCCCGCTCCCGCGGCGTGAGCAACCGACCTCCTGCCTCCGGCGCCACTATCACCGCGCACGGTGGCGTTTTGCTTCCCTGCCGCGGCGGAAGCGACCGATCTCCTGCCCCTTGCGGAGGCGCGGGCCACAACAAGCGAGACCCTGTTCACCCTTCGCTGGGCTATCGTATAATGAGACTCTTAAATCACGACAACCGAGGACGGAAAAACCCATGGACCAGCGCGATAAAAAACTCATAAGCCTGCTGAAGGAGCTGTTCCAGCTCGACCAACCCGACTTGGACTTCGGCGTCTACCGGGTTATGCGCGCCCGCGCCGCCGAGATCACGCAGTTCCTGGAGAAAGACCTGCTGACGCAGGTGAAGGAGGCGTTCGCGCAGTACCGCCCGGCGGACAAGGCGGCGATCGAGCGAAAGCTGGCCGAAACCATCGAGCAGGCACAGGCCCTCGGCACGGACCCGGAGACGCTTCCCAAGGTCAGGGACCTGCGCACAAAGCTGGCCGACAGCGCGATAGACCTGGACGCGCTCGAAGCCGAGGTCTACGACCATCTCTTCAGCTTCTTCCGCCGCTATTACTCCGAGGGCGATTTCTTAAGCAAGCGCGTCTACAAGCAGGGTGTCTACGCCATCCCCTACGAGGGCGAGGAGGTCAAGCTCCACTGGGCCAACGCCGACCAGCACTACATCAAAACGAGCGAGTACCTGCGCAACTACACCTTTCGCCTGCGGCCAGATGCCGAGAAAAACCCGATGCGCGTGCATTTTCGGCTGGTGGATGCGGCCGAAGGCGAGCACGGCAACGTGAAGGAACAGGCGGGGAAAGAGCGGCGCTTCAAGCCGGCCCCAGAGCCGTTCGCCGCCATGGAGGAGGGCGAACTGGTGATTTGCTTCACCTACGAGCCTGATCCGGCTAAGCAAAAAGACCTCAACGCCGCCGCGGAGGCGGCGATTCTCGGGTTGAAGGAGGGCGCGCCGGCCGACTGGCTCGAAGCCTTGGGGGCAAAGCACATCCGCGCCGACGGCGCAACGTCCGAGGTCACGCGGCTCCGTGCGCACCTGGACCGCTACACCGCCCGCAATACCTTCGACTACTTCATCCACAAGGATCTGGGCGGCTTTTTGCGGCGAGAGCTGGATTTCTACATCAAGAACGAGGTGATGCACCTCGACGACGTGGAGAACGAAAGCGCCCCGCGGGTCGAGCAGTATCTTTCCAAGATCAAGGTCATCCGCAAAATCGCCGGCAAGATCATCGCCTTCCTGGCCCAAGTCGAGGACTTCCAGAAAAAACTGTGGCTCAAGAAGAAGTTCGTCACCGAGACGAGCTGGTGCGTCCGGCTCGGCGTGATCCCGGAAGTTTTCTATCCCGAGATTGCGGCGAACGACGCCCAGCGCGAAGAGTGGATCCGACTCCATGCGATCGACGACCTAAAGCCCGCCGGCGGGAATCTGTTCGAGACGGGCAAACCCGGCGCCGGCGAACCGCTGACAGTGGACTTGCTGAAGGCGCAGCCGACGCTGATGGTGGACACGCGGCACTTCGACGCCGACTTCACGGCGCGGCTGCTTGCGGCAGTCGGCGACCTGGACGAGCAGACCGACGGGGTGCTCGTCCACAGTGAGAATTTTCAGGCGCTGTCGCTGATGCAGGCGCGCTATCGGGAGCGGGTGACGTGCATCTACATCGATCCGCCGTACAACACGGGTAATGATGGGTTCGTCTATAAGGACAACTACCCGCATTCCAGCTGGGCCGCAGCGTTATTTGGCCGCGCCGAGGCCGCCTTGCCGCTGCTTCATGCGGAGTCCGGATCGTTCTTTTCGAGCATCGACGACGGAGAGCAAGCGCTTCTGCGCGCCCTCCTCTCATCCGCGTTCGGGGCCGACAACTTCGTGGCCAACATCATCTGGCAGAAAAAATACGCTCCTGCGAACGATGCCAAGTGGTTCAGCGACGACCATGACTTCATTGCGGTCTTTGCGCGCAACCGACTCTCGTGGTCACCCGGCAAGATTCCGCGCACGGCTGCCCAGGACAAAGCCTACGCCAACCCGGACGACGATCCGCGCGGGCCGTGGAAGGCCGGTGACTACAAGTCCAACAAAACCGCCGATGAGCGCCCCAACCTCTTCTACGCGATCGTCAATCCAAACACCGGCAAGGAAATCTGGCCGCAACGGAACCGAGTGTGGGCGTATAGCCAAGAGCAGCACAGAACAAACGTTGAGCAAGGTCGGGTATGGTGGGGCAAAGACGGCACGAACGAAGTTCCGGCGTACAAGCGTTTCTTGAGCGAGGTCGGGGCGCTCGTCCCCCGGACACTTTGGAAGTACGAGGATGTCGGCCACAACCAGGACGGCATTCGGCAGCTTCGAGACGTGCTCCCTGACACGCTGTTCACCAGTCCGAAGCCTGTCGGTCTCATCAAGCGCGTTGTGCAGGTCGGCAAGGGTGAGGTGACTCTCGACTTCTTCGCCGGCTCCGGCACCACGGGCCACGCGGTCATCAACCTGAACCGCGAGGACGGCGGCCGGCGCAAGTTCATCCTGGTGGAAATGGCCGACTATTTTGACACGGTGCTGCTGCCGCGCCTGAAGAAAGTCGCCTACTCCCCCGAGTGGAAGGACGGCAAACCCAAGCGCATGGCCACGGCGGAAGAAGCCGAACGCAGTCCGCGCATCTTCAAGATCATCCGCCTCGAATCCTACGAGGACACGCTCAACAACCTGAGGCTTCGCCGCACCGAAGCACAGCGAAGCCTCTTTGATCTTCCCCGGGCGCAAGGGCCGGAGCGACTCAAGGAGCAGTATCTGCTCCGCTACATGCTGGACGTGGAAACCCGCGGCAGTCAGTCGCTCTTGAACATCGCCGCTTTCACCGACCCCACGGTGTACACGCTCACGGTCAAGCGCCCCGGCTCGGACGAATCGCAAGAGGTGAACGTTGACCTGATCGAGACCTTCAACTGGCTCATCGGCCTCACGGTCCAGCACCTCGCCGCGCCGCAGAGCTTTACTGCCGAATTCGAGCGCGACGGCGAAGGGCGACTTCGGCTCAAGGGTAGATTGGAGCAGATTACCCCTCACCCCGACCCGCTCCCCGGCGGGGAGCGGACGGAGAAGACATGGTGGTTCCGCACGGTGACCGGCGCCACCCGCGACGGCCGCAGAACCCTCGTCATCTGGCGCAAACGCCCCGGCGAGGAGACGCCCGAGAGGATCGAGCAGGACAACCTGGTTCTCGACGAGTGGTTCACGAAGCAGGGTTATTCCAGCAAGGACAGCCGGCTCGACCTGATCTACGTCAACGGCGACAACAACCTGGAGAACCTGAAGACCCCGCACGACACCTGGAAGGTGCGCCTCATCGAGGAGGACTTCCTGCGCCTGATGTTCGAGGCCGAGGAGGAATGAGGACATGACGCCGCTCCGCATCTTTCTCAGCAGCGTGCAGCGTGAATTCGCCGTGGAGCGGGCGGCGTTGCGCGATTACTTGCGGGGGGATCCGCTCCTGCGCCGCTTCTTCGAGGTGTTCCTGTTCGAGGACGCGCCCGCCGGCGACCGGCGCGCCGATGATCTCTACCTTGACGAGGCGCGCCGTTGCGACGTGTACCTCGGACTTTTCGGCTATGACTACGGTACCGAGGATGCGTCGGGCCTCTCACCCACGGAGCGGGAATTCGAAGCCGCCGGCGCGGCGGGCCGGACGCGGCTGATCTTCGTCAAGGGGACCGCCGACGAAACCCGCCACCCGAAGATGCGGGCGCTGATCGCACGGGCGGGCGGCGAACTGATCCGCCGTCGCTTTACCGAGCCCACGGGGCTGATCGCGGCGGTGTATGCAGCGCTCGTGAGAATTCTGGAGGAGAGGGAGATCATCCGCTTCACGCCCTTCGACGCGACATTCTGCCGAGACGCCACGCTGAAAGACCTCGACACCGAGCGCATAACCCGGTTCGTGGCGCTCGCCCGGCGCAGTCGCAATTTCCCGCTGCCCGAGGGTACACCTGTGCAGGAAGTACTGGCACACCTCAACCTGTTCGACCGCGACAGGCCGACGCACGCCGCCGTTCTGCTGTTCGGTCGGCAGCCGCAGCGCTTTCTTCCCGCCTCCGAGGTGCGGTGCGCACACTTCCACGGCACCGAGGTCGCCAAGCCGATTCCGTCGTACCAGGTATACAAGGGCACGGTCTTCGATCTCGTGGACCAGGCAAAGGATTTCGTGCTCTCCAAGATAGATCTTTGGGTCGGCACTCGCGCAGAGAGTGCTCAGGCACCCACCGCCTACGAGATCCCCCAGGAGGTCGTCGCCGAGGCCATCGTCAATGCCGTCTGCCACCGCGACTACACGAGCGACGCGAGCGTGCAGGTGATGCTCTTCAAGGACCGCTTGGAAATCTGGAACCCCGGAACGCTGCCGCCGACGCTGACCCTGGCGTCGCTTAAGGGGCCGCACCCGTCGGTGCCGGCCAACCCCCTGCTCGCCGAGCCAATGTACCTGGCCAAATACATCGAGCGCATGGGCACCGGCATCCGTGACATGATCGACCGCTGCCGCACGGCGGGGTTGAACGAACCGGAGTTCAAGGTCGAGGGCGGAGTCTGGATCACCACCCTGCACCGCAAAGCGGCGGTTACTGGGGTCACCCGGGAAGTCACCCCGGAAGTCGCCCGGGAAGTCGCCCCGGAAGTCGAACGCCTGCTTGGCGTTGTACGAGGCGAGATGTCTCGTGCGGAGATCATGACCGCTCTCGGTCTCAAGGATGAGGAACATTTCCGCCTCCGTTATCTCCATGCGGCCATTTCTTCCGGAGTGTTGGAGATGACCCGTCCGGAAGCACCGCGTAGCCGCCTGCAGAAGTACCGGCTCACGGAACGGGGACGGGCCGTGAGTCGAGCCATGGGTCATCGGGGGAAAAGCTGATGCCACGCGCACGCTCTCGTACGGGTTCTGCGACTGCCGCCGGACGCCGCGGCATCAAGCGCAACGCACATCCCGCATTGTCTTTCAATCGAAAGCTCGTCCTCAACCAATGGCTTCTGAGCCTGTTCGGGGTGGAGCGCTTCGACCAGCTCGCGGAGCATCTGCGCGACGAGGCGCTGGAGGGGTTGGACGAGAACAACATCCACCGCTTCCACCACGCGCTGTGCTTACATCTGCCGGCCGAGCAACGCCCAAAGCTGCCGGACGATCTGCTCCTCGAACATGATCAGGCCATCGTCGCGGTCACCCAGCGGCTCAACGAGCGGCGGTGCACCCGTGGCGATGAGCCCATTGTGTGGAAGTACTTTCAGTACCTGGCGCTGCTCTTTACCGAGATCTACCTGGACCGTTACTTCCGCGACCCCAAAGCCCTGCGTGCCGTTTTGAACGCGCGGATCGCCGCGCTCGACGAGGCGCTTGACGAGGCCGACCGGATCGAGCCGTTGATGGAGGACGCCGAGGCCTGGCCCCAGCTCAACAAGATCGCCTTCTGGATGGCCACCGGCAGCGGCAAGACGTTGCTCATGCACGCGCACATTCTCCAGTACCGGCGTTTCCTTGAGACCCACGGCCGCGCCAGGGAACTCAACCGGATCATTCTGCTCACGCCCAACGAAGGGCTCTCCCAGCAACACCTGCGCGAGTTCGAAAAGGCCGGTATCGACGCGGAAATCTTCAACAAAGACGGGCGCGGACTCTTCGCCGGGCAGACGGTGGAAATTTTGGAGGTCACCAAACTCAAGGAGGAGATGGGCGAGAAGACCGTGGCCGTGGACGCTTTCGAGGGAAACAACCTGGTGTTGGTGGACGAGGGGCACCGCGGCGCCTCGGCCGGTGGAGACGGCGCCTGGATGAAGTACCGCAACGCCCTGTGCGAGAAGGGCTTCTCCTTCGAGTACTCCGCCACCTTCGGCCAGGCGGTGAAGGGAAGTCAGGCCCTCACCGACCTCTACGCGCGCAGCATCCTCTTCGACTACTCCTACCGCTGGTTCTACGGCGACGGCTTCGGGAAGGACTACCAAATCCTGAACCTGGAGGACGACAGCAACGCGGAGTGGCTGAAGGCCTACCTCACCGCCTGTCTGCTCGCCTTCTTCCAGCAGCAACGCCTCTACCGGGAGCAGGAGGCCACGTTCCGGCCCTTCAGCCTGGAGCGGCCTTTGTGGATCTTCGTGGGCGGCAGCGTGACGGCAACCCTGGCGACGCGGGATGCCTCGGACATTGTCGAGATCCTGCGCTTCCTCGGGGGGTACGCAACGAATCGCACGGACAGCGCCGCGCGGATCCGCCGTGTGCTGCACGAAGGGCTCATGACGGCCTCGGGCAAAAACCTCTTCGCCGGTCGGTTTACGTATCTAAACACCTGCGGACTCTCGCCCGAGCAGATCTTCGACGAAACGCTGAAGACGATTTTTAACGCGCCGGGTGGCGGCGCGCTCCATGTGGAGAACCTTAAGGGTGCCGCCGGTGAGGTGGCTCTGCGCGTCGGCGACAACGATCCTTTCGGCGTCATCAACGTGGGCGACGACAACAAGCTGGTGAGGCTCTGCGAGGCGAAGGGCCTGAGCGTCGCCGAACGCGAGTTTGCGGGTTCACTCTTTCACGAGCTGGAACACCCTGCCTCGACCGTGAACGTGCTGATCGGCTCGAAAAAGTTCACCGAGGGCTGGAGCAGCTGGCGTGTGAGCACAATGGGCCTGATGCATGTGGGCAGGGGCGAGGGGGCGCAGATCATCCAGCTCTTCGGCCGCGGCGTGCGGCTCAAGGGGATCGGGATGAGCCTCAAGCGCAGCGCACGCGCCGCGCTGCCCCAGGGCCTTGAGCGACCCAAGCACATCGAGACGCTCGAGACGCTGAACATCTTCGGCATCCGCGCCGACTACATGGCGCAGTTCCGCGACTTCCTGGAGGAAGAGGGATTGCCGGGCGACACGGAACGCATCGAGATCGTCCTGCCGATCCTCAAGAACCTCGGCACACGGCCGCTCAAGACCATCCGGCTCAAGAAAGGGATCAACGGCGTCAAGACCGCTTTCGGCGACGCCTTCCGCAAGCTCGGTCCCATCCCCACGGTTGAACCTCCGGACCCGGAACGCGACCCGGCGACGGCGTACCTGCAGAAGAACCAAGTGATCCTCAACTGGTACCCGAAGATCCAGGCCATGAAGTCGCTGGGTGGCCCAGACGGCGACGAGGGCGCGCCGAACGAGGCGCACCTGACGGCGCAGCACGTGGCCCTTCTCGACCTCGACCGCCTGTTCTTCGATCTGGAGCGCTTCAAGGCGGAGCGGGGCCGGCACAACCTGAACCTGACGCGCGCCGGCATCACAAGGCTTCTGGCGGACGAATCGTGGTACCGGCTCTTGATCCCGGAATCGGAACTGGCCTTCGATTCCTTCGAGAAGGTGCGTGTCTGGCAGGAGATCGCGCAGGCGCTGCTGCGCAAGTATGTGGAGCACTACTACACCTTCCGAAAGCGCGAGTGGGAGCTGCCGCACCTGGAGTACCGCGACATCGGCGATGACGACCCGAACTTCCCCTGCGTCGTGCGCGAGAACGGTCCCGAATACGGCTACCGGATCCTGATCGAAAAATCCCAGAAGGAAATCGTCCAGAAGCTGAACGAGTTGAGGGACACCATCAAAGACGGGACTTTGAAACTACTGGAGTTTCAAGGTCTCAAAGCGATCTGGTTCGACCACCACCTCTATCAGCCGTTGCTGTCCCTCGAAGGCGGCGTGGTGGAGATCTCGCCGGTGCCGCTCAACAGGGGCGAGCGGCGCTTCGTGGAGGATCTCAAGGCCTTCTACGAAGGAAATCCAGACGACGTTGCAGACGAAGAGCTGTATCTGCTGCGCAACCTGAGCCGAGGCCGGGGAATCGGATTCTTCGAGGCGGGGAACTTCCATCCCGACTTCATCGTCTGGCAGCTCAAGGGCGAGCGTCAGCGCATTACGTTCGTCGATCCCAAGGGGATCCGCAACGTGGGGCTGCAGGATCCGAAGATCAGATTCTACGAAACGATCAAGGAAATCGAAAAACGGCTGGGTGACCGCAACGTCGTGCTCGAATCCTTCATCGTGTCCAACACCCCCTCGCATGAGATGTGCAGACAATGGAACGTCACGAAGGCCGACATGAGCCGGCGGCACATCGTGCTCCAGGACGAAGACAAGGACACCTACATCAAAACCGTGCTGGGGGCGGACACGGGAGCCGGTTCGTGACGCCGGTCAAGAATCCGGACGGGGAGCAGCCATCTCCGCTCCGGAGCAAGAACGAGAACACTCCGAAGGAAAGCCTGTTTTGCGCAGTGTGTCATCGAAGGAGGGAGAGTTTCGATATCCGGCCCCTTCGCTCGCCCTTCGTTTCGGTTTTTGGAGACACTCCCCCCTTGTACCCCTTGTAAACAGAAGACACTTCCCGAGAATCAGGTGGAAGAATTCGAGGCGACCAAGACCCCCGAGGCTTCCTCCCCGGGAAACAGGCACATTCCCCTTCTGCCGCGAACTCTGGAGCGGACGAGACGGCTTCGGGGAAGTTTCTCAAACCCACAGGCACTCACGCATGCACCGCCTCGCCCAGAGAACGAAGAACGTCCCGAAGCGGCGCCGCCCCCGCCCGGAAAAGAGCACCCTGCGGCGCACCAGTGCCCGGTGCAATGGCGGGGCCCCGGGGCAGGGCCGCCGCAGTGCGCTCGTCCGCGGGCACGGGGGGCGGCGGCGGAAAGAGACCGCCCCGGGAGAGCAGGTGGTGCTGCCCCATGAGAACCGGCGGCACCGCGTCCCAGGCGAGGTCGGCCCGTTCCGCCCGGGCGTACCAGTAGCAGAAGTCCTTCTCCCGGAAGGGCAGATCCGCGCCGCTCACCGCCCCGAGAGCGGGCCATCCGCCCAAGCGCTCCACCGCGTAATGCACCGCCGGGTCATCAAAGTACACGGAGATCCAGGTCCCCACCCCCCGGCAGGCGGCGAGCGCCCGGTGCCACGCCGCCCGCGCCCGGTCCTCCTCGCTGCCCCGGATCTGCTCCAGCAAATCCGCCGGACGGGGCATGAACTTGCAACTCCGGATATGGGCCGTGAGAGCGGCGCGGATCTCCTCCAGAGTGCAGTCCGCCAGAGCGTTGAACATCACCGTCAGCGCGCCGTCCGGAGGCAGGGGACGCCCGTACACTTCGGCGGTACGCCCGAAAAGCGTCACGAACTCGCGAAAGTCCTCGGGGGTCATTTCCGCGCTCCTCCGGCCCCAAGGGTGCGGTCCACCACGCCCGCCACCCAGGAGGCAAAGGCCTCCTCCCCCCGCCCGGGGCGGGGGCGCTCTCTCTGGTTCCCCCGTCTGGTTTCCGGGTCTGGTTCACTGAGTCTGGTTCTGGAGGCGGAAGGTGCACCACCCGAGGGCGGCACCTGCCCGGGGCGGGGCGCCTCCCGCCCGGAGTGGGGCACCTGCCGCACGACGTCGGGCGCGTCCTGCCCCGGAGAGGGCGCGTCGCGCACAACCCGGGGCAGCACCCGCACTCCCCCACTCCCGGGGCACCGCAGCGGCGGTGGCGGTGACGAAAATGCCGCAAAACGGGGCGTCCCCGTCTTCGCCGCCGCTTCCGCACCCCCCGCCGCGCCGCAGGAAACGCCGGACCGCACCGCTCCGGACGACGACGTTTCCGCCGCTCCCGGCCCCGTACCGGAAAGGACGCCACCCCCCGAGGCCGCGCCCGCACACGTCGCCGGGGCGCAGAACGTGCCGTCCTCGCCTGCGTCGGCGACGGTGATCACGTCTTTGCTTTCGGTTGTACCTTTCGTTGCGTTGACGTTGACGGGGTCGATTTCAGGTGCGCCTTCGTTTCCGTAGAGCCGGTAGAGGTTGCTGATGCGGCAGCGCCCGGCTTTGCGGGGCTCGCGCACCACGTACCCCCGCTCCTCCAGCACCCGCAGCCCTTCCACGACGGACCTTCGGGCGCACCCCGCCTTGGCGGCGATGGTGGCCAGCGAGGGATGGCAGCGCCCGTTCCGGTCGGCAAAGCGGCAGAGCGCCGCGTAGATGCTCTTCTGGTAGGCCGTGAGGGTCTCGTCGTCCAGCACGGCGTTGCCCACCCGGGAAAACCAGCCCCCCTGGCGGGCCGCGTCGGGCCGGTCACCCACCGCTCCGGTCCGCCCGGCGCTTTCGCGGTCACCCGCCGCACTCACGGAAGCGCTCCTCTCCGTTCCGAAGAGGCCACGCGGAACACCCGCCCGGCGTCCGCCCTCTCCGCCCGAACCACTCCATGCACTCCATTCGTTCCACCTGTTCCATTCGCTCCGGCTTGCGACTTCACGCCGCCTGCCACGCTCACTGCGGTTGCCGCATTCGCCCCGGCTTCTCCGTTCGCCCCGGCTTCTCCGTTCGCTCCGGTTTCCGCGTTCGCTCCGGCTTCCGCCTCCGTTTCAGCGATGCAGCCGGCGCGGGGCGCCGCGGCGCGACGGCATGGAAGCCCCCGCTCTCTTCCCCGACGGGCGAGAAGCCGCGTCGGCGAAAGCTCCAGCACCTCGGCGATGCGGAACAGCAGAAGCACCGAGGGACGGCGCTCCCCCGTCTCGATGCGGGAGAGATTCCCCTGAGAGAGCGCGCACTTTTCGGCCAGTTCCACCTGGCTCAATCCGGCTTTGACCCGGGCCCGCCGGATGTTCTCGGCCAGCGCGGACAGATGGGTGCGGCATTTCGTGTCGTCGAAAGACATGGACATCACCTCCGAAGGCATCGTATAATCCTTTTCGACATTTTTCAATACGCATAGACATGTCCTATGACAAAATATGTTTACGTTATGCCGAAAAGGAGTATACTGAACGGAGAAACATGGCCGCGCAAAAAAGACGCACGATGGACATTGCACGGTGCACAGTGACGTAAAGGAGGTGATCCGCGTGTCCTCAGTGGGAGAACGGATCCGCTATGCCCGGCGCAACGCCGGAATGGGACAGCAGGAACTCGCCCGGGCGCTGGGCACCACCCAGGCGAACGTGAGCCGCATGGAGCGGGGGGAGCGGCGTTTCACGCTGGAGATGCTCAAGGCCCTGGCAAACGTGCTGGGCTGCCCGCTTTCCTTTCTCGCGGGCGACGAGGACATCGCCCCGGCGCCACCGCCGGAGCGGCGGGTGAGCGAGAGCGAGGCGCTCTTCGACGAGCTGGCCCGCAAACATCCCGAAGTGGGGCTCCACCTGCGGAGTCTCGCCAAGGCACGGCACGAACTCACCGAGGAGGACTGGGATTTTCTGGTGACGCATCTCAAGCTGGCCCTCGGCTATGTGGACGCGTCGCTCAAGGCCCGCCGGGCGGAGGGGAGCTTCTGATGTCCCCGTCCCTGACGGCGCTGCCCGACCGGCCGCCCCGCGGGGCGCACCGCAGGGCGTACCACGGGACATACCGCATCGGATGCACACGGAAACGCCGCCGGGTCAAAGAAATTCCGGCCAACGCGGCGACCGCGGAAAAACGGAATGGTCAGAATCCAGCTCTCCCCGATGGCGGGCGCTACCTCGACGAAACCGCCCTCCGGTGCGACACGACGGCTTTCCGGCGGAACCCGGCATTCCGGTGCGGAGGTGCCCCATGACGTGGGCGGAGGTGACGGCGCGCAAGCTCTGGGTGCGCCTCGGCAGCCCGGAACCGCCCGTGGACGTCGGCGCGGTGTGCCGGACGCTCGGAGTCGAGATCTGGGTCGTCTCCTGCGGCAGCGCGCTCTTCGACGCCGTGTACACGCCGCGCACCCGGGACGGGCGGCGCCTCGTCACGGTGAACGGGGCACTGAGCCGGGAACGGCAGCGCTTCAGCGTGGCCCACGAGCTGGGGCACGCCCTGCTGGCGGGACACGCCGCTCGAACGGCGGGAGCGACGTGGAATCTGGAGCGGTCGCCGCTCCGCGAGACCGAGGCCAATCGCTTCGCCGCGGAGCTGCTCATGCCCAAGCTGCTCCTGGTCCGGGAACCGCGGCGCCTTGTTCCGCCCGTGAAGGAGCTGGCGGCGCGCTATCTCGTCTCCCGGGAGGCCATGCGGATCCGCCTGGTGCAGCTCGGCCTGATGCCGCTCCACACCGACGAAGGAGCGGGCGCGGCGGAAGAGGCGGGGGGTCTCAAGGACGCCGGATAGAACCAGGACCGCGCCTCCGAAGTGCGACGACTGTTTCAGAGGCAGATGTCCGTGGCGGGCAGGTTGCCGCTTCTGGAAGACTTCTGCGGCGTGGCATTGCGCTTGTGGAGGTTTCCTCGGAGCAGTGTCGCGCTTATACAGGCTCACGCAACGTTGCACTTGTGACGCATTCACTCTTTCGCCCGGAGCATTTTCTGGAAACATCTCTTCCGGAACGAGGTCTTTTCTAGAAATCCGTTCCGGAGCGTCTTTCAAAAAATCGTTTCGGCGCAAAGCACCGTCGCCACGCGAAACCCTTCGCACGAGCGCAGGCGCAAAAGGGGATGTCGAAAAGAGCGAAAATGATGTACACTGACATCAGGGCATTCGTCTTTTCAGCGCATCCCTCTCTTCAGGACATCCCTCTTCTTTCGGCAACGCATTGCACAGAAGGAGGCGAGGCACGACCATGACAAAATTCTTCGGAGTGTTGCTCGCGGCGGCTCTTCTGTTCTGGATGGCGACGGCGCTCTTCTCCGGCGCCGCCGATGCGGCGTCCGGAACGGGCACGCCCGGCACCGCGCCCGGCAGCGCCGACGCGATCTCCTCCGCACCCGGCGCCGTCTCGAAAGAGGCCCCCGGCGGCGAGCATTCCGGTGAAGGCGGCGGGAGCGCCGCGCCGCGCCTTTCCCGGAGCGGCGTCAGGCTGCACATATTCAAGGACGGCGAGATGGACTTTCAGCTTCTCCGGAGCTTCGGCGCCGATTTCTACGGCGGCGGCACGCCCGGAGAGATCCTCCTCGCCGCGGAGGACATCGCCGACGGAGACCCCGCATCGTGGCAGGCCTCCTTCGCAACCCTCGGCGCCCGGCTGGAGGCCGACGGCGAGAGCCGTCTGGCCAAGGGCAACCGGATCAGCGCCCGGGACTCCTTCTTCCGCGCCGCCTCGTACTACCGCGCCGCGGAATACTACGGCGACCAGCTCGATGAGGCGACCCGCGCCCTGGGCATGTCCTGTCGGGAGACCTTTCTCAAGGCGCTGAAGCTCTCCGGATGGTACGTGGAGGACCTGCGCATTCCCTTCGGGGACGGGTTCCTTCCGGGGTATTTCATCCGCTCCGGCGCCCCCGGCGAGCGACGCAGAACGCTTCTCGCCCAGAGTGGTTTCGACGGCACTGCGGAGGAGATGTTCTTCGCCGCGGGGCGCGCCGCCCTGGAGCGGGGGTACAACGTGCTCCTCTTCGAAGGACCCGGCCAGGCCGGGCTGCGGCGCTTCGTCCCCGGCTCCACCTTCGTCCCCGATCTCGGCCCCGTGGGGCGGACCCTTCTGGACACGGTGCGGGCCCGATCCGACGTGGACGGAACGCAAGTGATTCTGTACGGAGCCAGCTTCGGCGGGTATTTCGCCCTCTCCGCCGCGCTGGGCGAACCACGCCTCGCCGCGGTGATCGCCAACTCGCCCCTGCTGGACATGAACGCCTACGCCGTGGCCACCATGGGCGAGCAGGTGGCGGCACAGTTCGAGGCGAACGACCTCTCCGTGGAGGATCTCAAGGCCCTTCCGCCGGAGGCGATGCCTCCCAAGTACCGTTTGTCCCTGCTCAACCTGTGTCTGCGCTTCGGGGAGCCCTCGGTCAAGACCATGCTGCACAGGCTGAAGGATTTCCACATTTCGCCGGAGCAGCTCGCCACGCTTTCCATGCCCGCCCTCGGCATGGTCAGCGCCGGAGAGGGGGCCATTCCCCTGGAGCAGTCCCGGGCTTTCGCCGCCGCGGCGCCCAAGGCGACGCTCCATGTCTTCGAGCGGGAGAGCGGCGCCAACGCCCACTGCCAGCTCGACAATCCGCCCCTTTCCGCGGCGGTGCTCTTCGACTGGCTGGACGAACAGTTGCGCTGAGGCAGGCACCCGACAAACGACGAACGAAGGGCACCGGCACGGACACCGCAACGAAAAACAGCCGCTCCATGAGGCCCGCCGAGAAAATGCGGGTCTGCCACAACGCCGGAAGAGCACATCCGGCGAGGAAAATCGTGAAGGAACACAGGAAAGGAGGATCCTCCATGACCACGTCGTCCCGTCTCCTCGAAGGAGCCGCGTCGTTTCCCCTGGGCAAGCCCGACACCCCGCTGCCGAACACCGTTTCCCTGGGCGCCGGGTGGAAACCTCCGACGGAGGGCGAACGGCAGCTCCTCGCGGGCCTGCTCCCCGCGCCGGGAAGTGCGCCGTCGCACCTGCGACGACGACGCCCCACCTTTAGGGGAATTCTTCGCCGCCTGGGGGGACTTTTGCCGCGACGCCCCTTGCTTCCCTCTCCCTCTCCAAGGGTGGAATGAGCACGGAACCGGGCGAAGAGCGAACGCCCGGACGGAGATGTTTCCAGCGCCGGGCGGCAACCTCCCGGGATGCAACAGAAACACTTCCGGGGCCGGCACAGTCCAAGCTCCCGTGATCGGTACAGACGGACTTTCGGCCCCGGGACCGCATTCCCAAAAGATGAGTCTCCGGCCTCATGTCATACGGGACATCTTGTGTTATACCGTTTCAAACAACGTGATATGCGACGCTGTGACAGAATCTGCCGACGAGTCGATGACGCTTCGCTACAACAGAGAGAAGGAGCGGCTCGCGAACACCATCGTACGGCGATCTTCTTCGCCGGGACAAGCCTTCTTCCCTTCGGTCGCATCTTTTCCCCGGAAGACGACTCCCTTTTCCGCCGCAGACGAGACTTGACATTGACAGCGTGTCAACGCTTATCCTTGTCCGAAAAGAGGGCGTGACGCCGGCCCCTTCTCCATGAACCCGGAGACACGTTCTCTCAGGCCGGGCGAAATGCCCCCGGGAGAGCGAAACGGCGCAGGCAGCGCGACGACGCGATGCGGTGCGGCACGACGCCCAAGAGAGAACCCTCGAAAGGACGATGCGTCATGAACGACGTGCTGAAACCCCGCAACAAGGAAACATGCGGCGACAGAAAAACGACGGACGACGCCGGGATGTTCGCGGAACAGCCGGCGAGACAGGCGAAAACGGACGCGGGTGAAGGAGCGCCGGGTCCCCCGGACTTCGACATGTTCTCCGAAACTCCCGCCGGGCTCCTCTTCGACCGGGCCTCCGACACCCCTGCCGGAGAAAACGCCCCCGACGCAGGGGAGAGCGAGAAAAGCCGGGCCGAACTGTTTCTTGAGGCGGGCATCGACAAACTCCTCTCCGAAATGGACGTGGCCGCCGTCGCGAGCGACGGCACGGTCAAGCCCGTGGACGCCACCTTCGACGTGCAGGTCCCCAAGGACCGCCTCAAGGCGCTCGTGGATCTCTATCCCGCCTCGGGAGGCGGCAAAGCGCTGGATTATGCGGCCATCTGCGACCATCTCCTGGAGATGGGCATCAAGGAGATCGCCGAGGAGAGCCTCTCCGAGGGAGTGCGCCTCTGCAACGCCACCGGCGAGATCCAGCGCCGGGTAGTCGCCGCCGAGGGCATTCCTCCGAAATTCCCCCGGGAGGCGCGGCTCGAAATCCTCTTCCCCCTGGAAGGGCGCAGGCCGCCCCGCATGGAACACGCCGAGGCGAAGGTGGACTACCGGGACAAGGGAGAGATCTTCTCCGTCGAGACGGGGGAGCTGCTCGCCATCCTTGAGCCCGCCATTCCGGGCGAACCGGGGCGGGACATCTTCGGCAACGTCATCGAGGGCCCCGCCCCTCCCAAATCACCCCTCACCGTGGGAGACGGCGTCGTCTCCGAGGACGGGAGACTCTTCACGGCCGCCACCACGGGGCAGCCCATGTTCCGGGGCAACCGCCTCCTGGTCAAGCCCGTGGTGGTGGTGCGGGGCGATGTGGATCTGAGCGTGGGCAACGTGCTCTTCGACGGCAGCATCATCGTCCGGGGCAACGTGCGCGAGGGATTTCTCGTCAGCGCCGGAGTGGATGTGGAGGTCTTCGGCAACGTGGAGTCCGCCTCCATCAAGGCCGGGCGGGACGTGCACATCCACGGAGGCATTCTGGGCGAGACGAGCGACATCGACGCCGGAGGCAAGGTGACCATGCGCTTCATGGAGGGCGGCACCGTCTCCGCCGACGAAGAAGTGATCGCCAAGTCCCATCTCATGCACGCCCGGGTTCGCTCCGGCACGAGCGTGATCCTCGAAGGGCGGCGCGGCTCCGACAAGGGCGTCCTCGGCGGCTCCGTGGTGGCCCTGGAGCGGATCGACGTCGCCGCCGCGGGGACCCTCATGGGCACCAGCACCCTCCTCGCAACGGGCGTCGACTTCCGAACCCGGGCGAGAATCGAGGCCCTGGAGGCGCGCATCCGGGAACTTCAGGAAATGGCGGCGAAAATCTCCGAGGTGATGAAGCGCAGCGTCACCCGCTTCGTCAAGGACGGCCGCATCGTCCTTCCCCCGGACATCCAGACCAAGATGGAGCTGCTCATCCAGCACTACAACGCCTCCATCCGGGAGCTGCACCACCTGCAGGACGAGCGGACCGCCCTGCGGAACAGCATGGAACAAAAGATACGGGGCGGCGGCTACATCAAGGTGAAGCAGAAACTGCACCCTGGCGTCGTCGTGGAGATCCGCGGCGTCCGCCGGGAGATCAAAGACGAGCTGCGCTTCGTCTCCTTCCGGTTCGACAGCGACACGGGCTCCATCGCCATGGGCTCGTACCGGTAGACACCGCGAACGGCGCAACCTGTTCCGGACCGGCGGCGGCATGGTCAACAGCAGCAGCAACGCCGCCATGACGGACTGCGCTTCGCGAACAACACCACCACCACGGGACTACGGCGGAAGCAGGCTCAGCTCCGAGAGCAGCCCCGGCGTCACCGACCACATCTCCGCAGACGTGACCCCGCACCCCGCCCGCCATGCCCCACCGCGTGGCCCGTGCAGGCACCACAGCCCCCACAAGAGCGCGACGCTCCGAGCACGCGCACCCCGACAGCGCCACCGTCCGACGACGGGGGCGCTGTTTTC
>NZ_JARKPW010000039.1:0-3993 GCF_029975095.1 Aminiphilus sp. | reverse complement strand
TTCATGCAGCAGCACCTGTTGCTGCGCTGCTCCCTCACGAACGTGTTCAGGACGTGCTCAGGGATTCTTCTCGCCTCTCTCCGTCACTGCGGCTCCGTCGGCGACCTTCTCCGAAGGATGCAGAACGACCCGGTCACCCTCGGAAAGCCCCGAGAGCACTTCCGCGGCGACGCCGTCGTTCTGGCCGATCTCCACGCGCTGCAGGAACGCCTTGTCCTCGCGCACCACAAAGGTCATCCAGTCGCCGCCCTGCCGGAAGAGAGCGCCCAGCGGTACCTGGAGCGCATCGTCGCTCCGGCGGAGAATGATGCGCGCCTGGATGCGGAAGCGATCTCCGAGGCGGTAGCCCGGCGGCACGGGATCGAGGAAGGTGATCCGGGCCTTCACGCGCTGTTCCTCCACGCCGAGGGCGGAGATCTTGGTGAAGCCGCTGTGCTCCACCAGGGAGATACGTCCCCGCAGGGGCATGGCGCCGCCCCATCCCTCGACGAGCACCTCCGCCTCCGGGGGAACCACCGCCGCGTCCACGGAGAAGAGATCCACCTCGCCCTCCAGGTCGTCGGGGTCACCCACCTCCATGAGGGGCGTTCCCGAGGAGACCGTCCGGGCGCTTTCCTCGAACACGTTGAGGACGTATCCGTCCACGGGGGCGAGCAGGCGCACCGATGCGGCGCGGGGCGCCCCTTCCTCTCCCTGGATCAGGGCGGATTTCGCCTGTTCCACCTCGAACTCGGCCATGCGGAGGGCGAACTCCGTCGCCTTTGCGTCCTTGGCGGCGACCTGCAGGGCCGTCTCGGCGATGTCCCATTCCTGCTGGGAGATGCCTCCCGCGGGGAGCAACCTGTCCTGGCGCCGGAACTGCTTTTGCGCCAGATCCAGGTTCACCCTCGCCCGGTCCAGCTCGGATCTGCGGAGCGACCGGGCCGCCTCGGCGGTGCGCAGACGGGCCTCCGCCTCGGCGCGGGAGCGGGGCGTCAGCAGCCCCGACGCCTCGGCCTCGATGACCGCCAGAACGGTCTTCCCCGTCCGGACCGGATCCCCGGCCCGCAGAGGAATCCGGTTGAGAAATCCCGTCACGGGGGCGGAGACGGTGTAGCGGTGCCGTATCCGCGTCTTCCCCTCCTCGGAGACGCTCACGACCAGAGGCGCTTTCTCCACGAGGGCCGTTTCCACCTCCAGCGGCTTCGGCCACAGAAGAAAGACCACGCCGCCCACAAGGGCGGCCGCAATGCCGAGGGCCGCCACCTTTTTCCCGACGCCGTCGCGTCGCCTCTTTGCGTTCTTCGCTCCGGTCCCGGATTCCATGAACCGCATCACCTCTCTTTGCACGGATCGTTCGTGCACGGGCACTTTTCAGGACCGAGTCCTCCGCCTTCCGGCGGCTCCCGCCCGGTCCTCCGGTGTTGTCTATTCCGCGGATTTCAGCACTGCCTGCAGATCGAGCCGCGCCATCCGTCGTCCCACAACGGCGAAGGAGAAGAACGAGGAGGCCAGGACCGTGAGCACCGCCACGACATACGTCCGGATGGTCAGCACCAGGGGAAAGCGCATGGTCTCGGTGTTCGCCGTGGCGAGCACCGCCTCGGACAGACGCGCCCCCAGGTAGAGTCCTGGAGCGATGGAAAGCGCCGTGAGCAGCGCCAGCTCCAGCACGAGGATGGTCGCCACCTCCCGCCGGGTGAAGCCCAGCACGCGCAGGGTCGCCAGATCCCGGGCCCGCTCGGAAAGGGCGATGCGCGCTCCGTTGTAGATCACCCCGAAGGAGACGATGACGGCGAAGACAAAGTAGAGCGCCTGGGAGGTGCCCATCATCTCCTTCGTGGTCCTACTGAAATTTTCCTTCGCCCCGGAGGTGGTGGTCACCGTCCCGATGCGGGGAATCCCCTTCACTCGCTTCCAGAAGGCGTCCCAGTAAAAGGGATCCACCTTCAGATAGGCTCCGTTCACGGTGTCCCCCTCGCCGAGAAGACGCCGCAGCGCGTCGATCTCCATGT
Source organism: Aminiphilus sp. (assembly GCF_029975095.1). Lineage (NCBI taxonomy): Bacteria > Thermotogati > Synergistota > Synergistia > Synergistales > Aminiphilaceae > Aminiphilus > Aminiphilus sp. The sequence continues at coordinate 1,999 of NZ_JARKPW010000039.1, read as the reverse complement.
AGGCGGAGACGCCGGAGAAATCCATGATGGTTCCCGAAACGACGGTGTGCAGCACCGGGCGTCGCCCCTCCCGCACTTCCACGCGCACCTCGTCGCCGGGGACGAGGTGGAGGAGTTCCGCGAGCTTCTCCGAGAGGAGCAGGCCGAAGGACGGCAGGGGCACCTCTCGTTCCCGCTCGTCCAGAAGACGGTTGAGCCGGGGGGACGCGGGCAGCCCCGTGATCGCCGTCTCCCACTGCCGGTGTCCGTGGAGAAGGCGCACCGGCACGGCCCGGAAAGGCTCGGCGAAGAGCACTCCGGGCAGACGGGAGAGGGAGAGAAAAGCACCGTTGTCCCCGGGTTCGATGAGGGAGACCACCGCGTCCTGCCGCTGCGCCCGGTTCCACTGGAAATCGACGAGATAGTCCACGCCGTCCCCCATGACGCCCGGAAGGATGGGGATGGCCGTGGCGAAGGCGAGGCCGACGGCGGTGAACAGGGCCTGCCAGGGCTTGCGCTCCATGTTCCGGAGGGCCATCCGAAAGGACGGGGGGACGAGGCCGTGGAGTCCGATCCGCTCCAGAAAGGTGGGAGTGAACCTGGCCGGGGCCTCGGGGCGCATGGCCTCCGCGGGGGGGAGCGAGGCGGCCATGCGTACTGCGCCGAGCACGCCCAGGACCGATGTGAGCGCACTCGCGCCGAGAGCCGCCGCGAGGGCGCTCCAGTCGGGGACGAACTGGAGGGACGGAAATTGGAAAAACCGGCGGTAGAGGGCGGCGAAGGCGCTTCCCGCCCACATGCCGAGGGTGGCGCTGAGCAGGGTGGCGATTCCCACGGCCGCAAGGGCGAATTTCACGTAATGGAACCCCACGGCGAAGGGGGAGTAGCCGAAGGCCTTCATCTGGGCGATCTGTTCCCGCTGAAGCCGCACGAGCCGGGAGAGCACGGCGCTCACCATGAAGGCGGCGATGCTCAGGAACACCACGGGAAAGGCGACGGAGAAGCCCCGGAGCTGGGTGATCTCATCGCGCAGGAGCTTCGCCGAGGGATGCCGCGTTCGGTCGTAGGAGGAAAGCCCCCCGTAGGGTTCGAGAATGCGGTCCACCGCGGCCTTGACGTTCTTCGGATCCGCCCCGGGCGCGAGGCGAAACGCCACGCTGTTGAACGCCCCGTTCAGGTCCAGCACCCGGGAGAGTTCCCGTTCGCCCATCCAGAGGACGGCGAAGCGCCGGGGATCGGGGAGCATCTCTCCGGGGCGCGTTTCGTACACGTACTCGGGAGAGACGGCCACCCCGACGATGCGGAAGCGCCGCCGCACGCCGTAGACGGTGAAGTCCAGCGGATCTCCCGGACGGAACCCGTGGGCGTCGGCGAACCCCGCGCTCACCACCACCTCGTCCCGGGAGTCCGTCCCGGGAAGCCGTCCCGCCTTGAGGACGAGGCGGTTCAGCCGTCTCGGACGTCCGTCGGGAAGGGAATGGATCACCCCGTCGGCGGGTTCCTTCATGCCCGGAAGATCCAGCACTACCGTGCCCTTGACGCTCGTCTCCAGGGCGGCCACCCCGGAGATCTCCCCGAGGCGGGCCTCCACGAAGCGGGGCGCCCGCTTGAGATCGCAGAAGAGATCCGCGAAGCGCGACGAGGTATAGTAGTTCCGTTCCGTGGTCTCCAGCGTGACCACGAGTCCCCGGGCCATGATCATCATGGTGAGGCCGCAGGCCATCACCAGCACCACGGCGGTCATCTGTCCCTTCATGTTCCGCAGGTCCCGCAGAAGCTTCAGATCGAGCATCCGCACGGCGGATCACCAGGAGAGCGACCGCGCGGGAACGCGGGTCGCGTTGGGCGCGACGGAGACGATGCGCCCCGCCGAGAGGGAGATCACCCGATCCGCCATGGCCGCGATGGCCGCGTTGTGGGTGATGAGCACCACCAGGGTGCCCAGCTCGCGGTTCACCCTCTCCAGCGCTTCGAGGACGGTGATTCCCGTGTTCACGTCCAGCGCTCCCGTGGGCTCGTC
>NZ_JARKPW010000211.1:0-5443 GCF_029975095.1 Aminiphilus sp. | reverse complement strand
CACCTGATTTTTTCCCGATCCCACAAGCAGAAGCAGGAAATCCGAGTCGTCCGAAAAAGGAGGAGAAGCGTTTCTCCTCTTTTTTTTGTGCTTTTTTTTGGTATGCTCTTGGAAGAAGTGGAGGTGTTTCACCATGCCCAGTGTGAACGTCCAGGCTCTTTTGTCCATCGGCCTTTTTCTGCTTGCATTGCTTCTCGCCCGAAGTGTCAATAACATCAATCGAGGGATCTGGCCCGGCGGTCCTGTCTGGGTTTTTTATTTGCGGGTCCTTCTGGGGTTTGTCTTCACTGCTTCCATCGCGTTTGCCTTTTACGCGTTTGCTGGAATCGACATTCTGGGCAGAAGGTAGGTTGCAGAATGATGCGACGATGTGTTCGGCTCGCGGTGATCTTCCTGCTGTCGCTTTCCTCGGTGTTCTTTGAACTCCCTGTTGTCTTCTCCGGGAATTACGGTATGGCGCAAGCAGTTCCTCAGGCCCTGCCGGGAGCAAAACGAGAGGAAGCGGAACGCCACCTTCTCGCCGCCTATTCCTATATGGTACATCAACGCTATTGGAAAGCGCTGGATTCGCTTGAACTGGCGCTGCAGAACAACACCTATCTGGTGGACTACTACCTCATGAAAGGGCTCATCCTGCGGCGACTTGGAGAAACGGCCTCGGCAGTAGAGGCATTGTCGCATTACCTTGAGGTCCGCCCTGCCGAACACGCTCCCTCTCGTATTTTCGAAGCTCTTGTCGAAGAGGTGCGTTTTCTTGAACAAGCTCTTGATGGCGATGTCCCGGGGGAACGCTTCAGCGTTTTGCGACATACCTCCGAAAGGGCGTTCGCCTTTCCCGGATGGACTCCCTTTACGCCTCTCGGAATGGGAAAGATGACGACCGCAGGCTCCCTGTTCTTCCTCGCCGACACGGAGGGAAACAAGACCTGGATCGTGCGGGAAGGGGGGCGAGTTCGCCCTCAAATCGTCTCTTCGGACAGTCCCGTCGCGGTCATCCCGAGAAATGGAGAGTCCTTCCTCGTGGTGGGAAGAAACGGAGATATCGGAGAAGGCTCTCTAGACGCAACGGGGCATCTCTCTGGCGATGTGACGCCCCGAGGAAGTTTGGGTATATTCGTCGCCGATGCCGTTCCTCTTTCGGGAAACACGTTTTGCGTCGCCGATTGGGGAGAGCGAAGACTCTCCTTCGTTGACTTTCCCTCTCTCCAGGTGCTTTGGAACTGGTCTCCTGAGACGGGAACGCTTCTTCAACCTTTCGAACCCGTCGCACTTGCCGGCCTGGGAGAACTCCTTGCCGTAGCGGACCGAGGAAGGGGGCGTGTTCTCCTTCTGAACACACGTACCAGAACGACCGAGGCGGAGATCGATGAACTGGGAACGCCCAGGGACATCGCATGGACTCCCTGGGGTAGCCTTCTCATCCTTGACGAGCGTGGGGACCTTTACACATGGAAATCCGGAACGCCTCCCGAACTTCTCGTTCGGCTGGAAGGAGCATGGACCCTGGATGTTCTCGACGGAAGGCCCTTCGCTCTCCACGTATCGGGGAAGTACCTCTGGGAAGGACAGCCGTTCCCGCCCGTCAACGCGGGACTGTTCATGCTCAATCTTTTTACCCCCTCCGTAACTCATGGCTCCGATCCGGAAGCCATTTTACAGGGGCACGTGGGATTTCCCGCTCAAGAGATCCTTCGTAGGCAACGCACCTACACATCTGCCGCGTGGATGGGAAAACAGCTGCAAGGTAACGTGCGATTTCTTCATCGCTCCGCCATCACACCGTTGGTTCTCCTTGCTCCGGGGAAGACCCTTGATCTTCCCGGAAGTGTCGTCCTTCAGGACGGCGGAGTTCTGCTTCCCGTCCTGCGGCGTTCCGGATGGGATATGGGCATTGTCCCCACGGACATCATCCTGGATACGGGGATACCTTTTTCCAGAGACGACCTGCGTCGTCTCCTGGCACTTGCCCTTCACAATGGAATTCGAGTGCACCTCTGGGCGCCTTCACAGATTCCGTCACGTTTCCTCGCACGACTCATGCTTCTGACCGGTGGAAGACTTCTCGTCTCGGAAACGCTCGACACCGTAGCCGAGCCGGACCCATTCGTGCTTGAAATGCGCTTTCCCCTGCCCGTCGACGCCTTCCCTTCGGGATATCCAAGCGGATCCATGCTTTCCGTTTTTGTCGACAGCGGCGAACACATTCTTCGGGATTGGTTTCCCTTCTGGCCATCGGGCCTTCGAAGTGAGGAAGGTGCCTCGGAATAGGGGCTCACGTGACACCTCGTGCCCTTGCCGAAAACAGACAGTGGCGGGAGCACCCCTCATCGGGAAAGGAGAGACTCTGTTGAACACGTTGGTGCAAAAAGCACTCGCAGGAGATTCAAGATCCACCGCAAGACTCATCAGTATTATCGAAAGTGAATTACCCTCTGCCGAAAGTATCATGCGTTCCATCTATCCCCACACGGGGAAAGCGCAGATTCTCGGCATCACTGGCAGTCCCGGTGCAGGAAAAAGCACGCTCACCGACAAAATCATCACATCACTTCGTGATGCAGGAAAAACCGTCGGAGTCATCGCGGTCGATCCTTCCAGCCCCTTCACCGGAGGTGCCATTCTCGGAGACCGCCTTCGGATGCAACAACATGCCACGGAGAGCGGCGTTTTCATTCGAAGCATGGGAACAAGAGGCTCCCTTGGGGGCGTGAGCCGCGCCACGTACGAGGCCGCGCTGATTCTCGATGCCTGCGGTAAGGATGTCGTCCTCATCGAAACGGTCGGCGTGGGCCAGTCCGAAGTCGACATCATGCGTATTGCCGACACGGTGTGTCTCGTCCTTGTTCCGGGCATGGGGGACGACATCCAGATCATGAAGGCGGGCATCATGGAAATCGCAGATCTCTTCGTCGTCAACAAGGCGGACAGAGATGGAGCTGAACGGGTGGTTCGCGAAGTGGAAATGATGCTCGACCTCTTGGGAGAAAAAGCATGGAGACCGCCCGTCCTCAAAACCGTGGCCGAACGTGGCGAAGGGGTGCCCGAGGTAGTGGAAGCCATTGCACAACACCGGGATTTCCTTCTCCGTAGTGAAGACGGACGTCGGCGTCGCTGGGCACGATTGGAGATGGAAGTAGAGGAAATCCTTCGCCGGGAAATCGCCGGAATGGTTGGGCGCTCTTGGGAAAAACTGAAATCACCCGATCTCATTCTTGCCTTGGAAGAGCGGAGAACCACACCCTATGCTGTGGCGGATACCGTTTTCGAGGAGATGCTTTAAAGGGTGATTTCTTCTCAAAAAAGCAACGACATCGCGAAGGGAAGTGGGGCCATGAACATCGCCATCGGCGCGGACCATGCCGGTTTTACTCTGAAAGAATCCGTAAAAAATCTTCTTCTGTCATTGGGACATCATGTGGACGATTTCGGGACCGACTCGGCGGAGCGGAGCGTCGACTATCCGGATATCGCCATCCCCGTGGCAGAGGCAGTAGCGAGCGGCACCTACGATCGAGGCATCCTTCTTTGCGGAACGGGTATCGGTATGTCCATCACAGCCAACAAGGTCAAGGGTGCCTACACTGCACTCTGTCATGGCGTCTTCGAGGCCCAGGCAAGCCGAAAACACAATAACGCCAACATACTCGCACTGGGCGGGCGGATCCTCGGTGAAGAAATCGCATGCCAGATCGTTACAGCCTGGCTTTCCACTTCCTTCGAAGGTGAGCGACATTTGCGGAGAACGCGGTCGATTCAACACTACGAGAGGCGAAATACGCCGGAGCATCCCGTTCCGGGAGTTGAAACGGGACGTTTTATCGTGGTGGATCATCCGTTGATCCAACACAAGGTCGCTATCATCCGCGACAAACGGACAAGTGTCAAAGAATTTCGGGAACTCGTGCAAGAAATTGCGGGACTTATGGTCTACGAGACAACACGGGACCTCCCACTTGAAGAAACCTGTGTCGAAACACCCCTTGAGCGAACCGTCGTTAAAACCCTCTCGGGGAAAAAACTTGCCGTGGTTCCAGTGCTCCGTGCGGGTTTGGGCATGGTGGACGGTATCCTTCGTCTCGTTCCCAACGCCAAAGTTGGGCATATCGGTCTTTACCGGGATCCCGAGACGCTGGAGCCCGTCGAGTATTACTGCAAGCTCCCGGGAGACATCCAGGAAAGGGATATTTACATCCTTGATCCCATGCTGGCCACCGGCGGGTCCGCCTCGGCCGCCATCGATCTCGTGAAACGCAAGGGGGCAAGGAAGATTTCTCTCGTCTGCCTCATTGCCGCACCCGAAGGAGTCGCAAAGGTGCGAGAGAGACATCCCGAGGTGGATATTTTTACGGCGGCCCTTGACAAACATCTCAACGATCACGGATACATCGTCCCAGGACTCGGCGACGCCGGAGATCGTCTTTTCGGAACGAAATAGCCGTTTTCATGGCACAGATGATCGTAAGGACCCTTTTTGCCGGCACCATTCTTTTCGGCTTGTTTTGGGGGATCGCATTTACCCCCATGACGATTCGACTGGCTGCCCGTTATCGAATCATCGATCGTCCTGGAGAGCGAAAGACCCACCCCGAGGATATTCCCCGGGGTGGAGGACTCGCTCTTTGGTCCGGACTGATGCTCTGGAACCTCCTTGCCTGGGGGAACGGTGCCATGTCCGTCCCTCTCGCAACCGGAGCGAGCCTTGTTTTCTTCGTAGGCTACATAGACGATATGCGTCCTTTGCCCCCGCTTTTTCGCCTCGCCCTTCATCTTATGGCCGCGTTTCTCGTTCTTCTCCCGCTTCCGCTTCCTTACGGAATACGCCTGCTCCTGCTCTTCTGGATAGCGGGATGCACAAGTGCCTTCAACCTCATCGACGGCATGAATGGCCTGTGTCTGACTCTCTCCATGAGCAGTTTCGCCATTGGAGCAGCCACTGGGTTCGGCAGTTTCTGGGGACTTCTCCTCGGTATTTCCGCGGGAATTCTCTTCTGGAATTTCCCCAAGGCAAAGACCTTCCTCGGTGATGGGGGAAGCACCCTCCTCGGGTTTCTCTGGAGTGCTCTCCTTGTTGAAGAGACAGGAGTGATTCTGCAGAGAATACCGTTTCACATGGTGGCGCTGCTCTTGCTCCTTTTGGGTGGGGTCCCTATACTCGACACATCCTACTCCATTGTGCGACGTATTTTGCACGGGCGCTCTCCCTTTTCTCCCGACAGGGGGCATCTTCACCACAGACTCCTCGACGCGGGACTCCATGGATGGGGCGTGTTGGCCATTCTCAACCTCTTGCACATCGCTCTTGTCGCCAGCGGAATCTACCTTCTTGGAGGAGGCCCTTCCTTGTGAAGCGGAGAAAAATCGTCTGTGTCGTCGTGGGAACACGGCCGGAAGCAATCAAAATGGCCCCGGTCGCACTCGCCTTGAAACATGATGAGACATTTCA
>NZ_JARKPW010000196.1:0-1939 GCF_029975095.1 Aminiphilus sp. | reverse complement strand
TGAACCTGGTGGCCAACGCCCGGGACGCCATTTCAGGGGCGGGCAGGATTCTGGTTTCGACGGATACGATCCGCATCGGGCAATCAGCTGAAAGTTCGCGGGGGGATGTGCCTCCGGGTAACTATGCCGTGCTGTCCATCGCGGACAATGGCGCCGGACTGGACGAAGGGGTCCGGGAGCGGATATTCGAACCCTTTTTCACAACCAAGGAAGTCGGCAAGGGGACGGGTCTCGGCCTTGCCGTGGTCTACGGGATCGTCCGGCAGCACAACGGCTTTATCAGCGTCCGGAGCGAGCAGGGGCGAGAAACGACGTTCACCGTCCATCTGCCGTTGGTGGAAGGCGCTCCGGAAGACATCGCAGCCGGAGTTGAAGCCGCTGTCCCCAGGGGGGATGGCACGATTCTCGTGGCAGAGGACGAGGACGCCGTGCGCGCCTTGATGAAAGCCATCCTCGTGGAGAACGGCTATCGGGTCATCGAGGCGGAGAATGGTGTCGAGGCGGTGGCGCGGTTCATGGAAAACCGCGATGCAATCGATGCGGTGCTGCTTGACGTGATAATGCCGCGAATGAACGGCCGGGAGGCCTGCGAGGAGATTCTGAAGGTCCGGCAGGACGTGAAGATCCTGTTCGTGAGCGGCTACGCGGGAGATTTCCTGGACGCCAACCTGCTGAAGCGCCGGGAGAACGGTTTTATCCAGAAGCCGTTGCGGCCGGTTGAATTCATCAGCAGAATCCAGCAGACGCTGGGGGCGGGTGATTCCCCCTGCCGGGAGAAGTTCCATTCCTGATTTTCCGGCAGGCCATTCCTGACATACCCCTTTGCCGCGTCACTTTTTCCCTCCCGGGAACCTTCCGGTATGCCGTTGTTTCCCCTTCCGGCCGCCGGTCGGCGCAACCCTCTGTTTTTGCGGGCGGGCTTCACTCACGGAAATGATTCGATCCCCCATGAGGGCTTCATCAAGGGACTCGATGGCTTCCCTTGTTTCCTCAACCGTTGCCATGCGCACATAGGCGCATCCCTTGGAGGCGCCGGTTTCGGGATCGGTGATGATGTGGACCGAGGTGACGGTTCCCGCCACGGAAAACAGTCTCTTCAGATCTTCCTCGCCCGCTTCATAGGGCAGGTTGCCCACGTACAATTCTTTCGCCATACAACTCTCCTATCTGTGCCTGCTCATGATTTCCGGGAGAGAGGCAGGGTATCATATTGTTTCGGCCGTGTCTCTTCGTTTGAGAGATGATTCTTTTATCGCAGGTTCCTTCCCCCCACGCCGCGCGCCTTCCTCTTTTTCAGCCTGGCCACCTTCTTCTGCCTCTTCTCGGCAAGCGATATGAGGATCTCGTGGCTTCCCCGCGGGTCCTCTCCCTCGGCGGGCATGCGCTGGAGGTACGTGCCGTCGGGCTGCGTGTCCCATGCGCTGCGCCGCTCCGAAAGGTGCACGTCGAACAGGATCCGGATATCGTCGCGCAGCTTGCGGTTTTCCACCGGAACCACCACTTCGACCCGCGCCTCCAGGTTCCTCTTCATGGCGTCGGCCGAGCCGATGAGGAAAATCTCCTTGCCTCCGTTGCGGAAGTAGTAGATGCGGGAATGCTCCAGGAACCGTCCCACCACGCTCACCACGCGCACGTTCTCGGAAATGCCCGGTATGCCGGGACGCAGGCGGCAGGTGTCGCGGACCACCAGATCGACCTTCACACCGGCGCGGGAGGCCTCGTAGAGGGCCCGGACGATGTCCGCGTCCTCCAGGGCGTTCATCTTGAACCGGATCAATCCGGGGTTTTTCGGTGAATGGAGGCGTATCTCGCGGGCAATCCCGGCCAGGAGCGCCTTCTTCAGGAACTTGGGCGCGGGGAGCATCTTTTCGTACTTGCGCTTCGGCGTGTTCCCGGTGGTGAGATAGTTGAAGAGCTCGGTGGCGTCCTTGCCGATCCC
>NZ_JARKPW010000193.1:0-14754 GCF_029975095.1 Aminiphilus sp. | reverse complement strand
ACCGGCGCTCTTCTGTGGGTGGTCGATTTTCACGAGGCACGCTGTTCCGGATGGCAGAGCCGGAACAGGTTTTCTCTGCCTTGGGAACAAGAGTGCGCTTTCGGTTCAGTTCACCGTTTCGAGGATCGACTGGCGGAGCTGGAGGTGCTGCTGCAATGCCTCGATGAGCTGTTTGTTGGCCTCGGCGTCCCTGGTGAAGATGTCGCTGTGGCGATTCAGCTGTTCGGAGACGGCTTTCATGTTTCCTGCGAGAACGTCGACGCCGGTACGGATGGACTCGAATTCCTTCGCCACGGCAGCGGTCTCGCCCCGAAGCTGCTCCACCGTACCGAGTCCCTGTTCGGCGGTGGCAAGGCGTCCGCTCAGGTCGGAGAGCTCCGCCTGGTAGGATGCGACCGTACCACCAAGGGTTTCGATGAGGGCTTTCTGGCTTGCCACGGTCTGTTCCAGTCCCCGGGCGTTCCACCACACCCATCCGAGACCGATGCCGAGGACGAGTGCCACCGCAAGAACCGTCATCTCCAGGTTGTTGATGCGCCGCGTCAGGGAATCCGCGTCGCTGCGGGAAGATGTCTCCATTTCGACGGTGCTCTCTTCGGTCACCTGCTTCGCCGTATTGCCCTCGAATTCGTACACGTCGGACATGCCTTACCCCTCCTGTCGTGGTATGGAGAAAAGATTCCGTGTCATCACCATGATGACGAAAAAACCGCCAGAATGCTCCGGAGATCGTGCAGGAGAAACTCCCTGATCGCTACCGGTGCAAATCTTTTTTCAATTTTACCACGAAGAGGCGCCGGGGTGGAGCGAATCCGACGGAAGAATCTTCTGTTCCGGACGCATCCGGGGACATCAGCGCTCGCCTTTTGCGGCGAGGACGATACCGCAGCCGATAAGGGCCATTCCGGCGAGCCGGATGAAGGTGATTCTCTCACCGAGGAGCAGGTAGGCCAGGATCGTGCTGCCGATGGGCTCCCCGAGAAGCGCCACGGCCACGAACCCTGCGGAGAGCCATCGGAGCGCCCAGTTGTAGCTGGAATGTCCCAGGATCTGCGGGATGACCGCCATGGCGAGGAACATCCACCAGGTGGTGGAGGAAAATCCTGTGACGGGGGTGCCGGAAACGAGGACGACAAGGGCGAGGAAAATCGCCGCCGTGCCGTAGCAGAGAAAGACGTAGGAGAGAAGGGAGAGTTTGGGGCGGACGATGCGGCCGAAGAGGAAATAGCCTGCGGCGGAGAGCGCTCCGCAGATGGCGAGAAAATCACCCAGAAGTGCCTTGCCTCCGAGGGCAAAATCTCCCCATCCCACCACGGCGCCTCCCGCAACGCTCGCGGCGATGCCCATTTTGGTCAAGGTGGAAAGCCTCTCTCCCGTCACGAAGGGAGAGAGCAAGCCTACCCAGAGAGGGATGGTGTTCACGAGAACGACGCTGCTCGCCACGGTGGTGAAGGCGAGGGAGGAAATCCACGTGGCGAAATGGAGAGCGAGAAAAAATCCCGCGCCGATGACCCGGTACAAATCACTCCTGGAAAGAGCGGCCATTTCCTTGCGCCGGGTCGCAAGGGCGAAGGGAAGCAGAATCAGGGAGGCCAGGCCGGCCCGGTAAGCGGCGATGGCCAGGGAGGGCGCATCGGCGAGGCGGGCGAAGATGGCTCCCGTGGAGATGGCACAGATGCCGAAAAAGAGCGGTATGTAGGGTGAAACGCGGGGGCGATCGGTGTTCATGAGCGTAGCTCCTTTTTCATTCCGTCTCTGGCTTCCGTAATTGGAGGTGCTCAGTTCGTCATGGCCTGCACGGGAGCGGGAATGCGCCCCCCGCGACTGATGAAAAGTCGGGACTCCTCTTTGTGCACGGGCATGACGGGAGCGCTGCCGAGCAGGCCGCCGAACTCCACCCGGTCTCCCACGGAAGCTCCGGGGACGGGAATGATCCGCACCGCCGTGGTCTTGCGGTTGATCATACCGATGACGGCTTCGTCGGCGATGATGGCGCTCAGTGTGGATGCGGGGGTGTCGCCGGGGACGGCGATCATGTCGAGCCCCACGGAACAGACGCAGGTCATGGCCTCCAGTTTGTCCAGAGTGAGAACGCCCTCTTCGGCGGCGCGGATCATGCCCGCGTCCTCACTGACGGGAATGAAAGCTCCGGTCAGTCCGCCCACGTAGGAGGTGGCCATGGCGCCTCCTTTCTTGACCGCGTCGTTCAAGAGCCCCAGTGCGGCGGTTGTGCCGTGGGTGCCGCACCGTTCGAGCCCCATGGCTTCGAGGATCTCCGCCACGGAGTCGCCCCAGGCCGGAGTGGGAGCCAGGGAGAGGTCCACGATGCCGAAGGGAACGCCCAGGCGCTGTGCCGCCTCGCGCCCGACCAGTTCGCCCATACGGGTGATTTTGAAGGCCGTGCGTTTGATCTCGTCCGCCAGCACGCCCAGGGGAACCTGCGGATTGCGCCGCACCGTGTTGAGCACCACGCCCGGGCCGCTGATACCCACGTTGATCACCTGTTCCGCCTCTCCGGTTCCGTGAAAGGCTCCGGCCATGAAGGGATTGTCCTCGGGGGCGTTGCAGAAGACCACGAGTTTGGCGCAGCCGATGCCGCCCCGGTTTGCCGTGAGAGCCGCCGTTTCCTTGATGAGTCCGCCGAGGAGAGCCACCGCGTCCATGTTGATGCCCGCCCGGGTGGATCCCACGTTGACAGAGGCGCAGACCCGTTCCGTGGAGGCGAGGGTTCGCGGGATTGCTTCGAGGAGCCTCCGGTCTCCCTCGGTGCATCCCTTCTGCACGAGGGCGGAAAAGCCGCCGATGAAGTTGACGTCTACGGTTTCTGCGGCCCGGTCGAGCGCCCTGCCCGCATCGGCGGGATCGCCCGTCGTGCAGGAGGCAGTGACGAGGGACATGGGTGTGACGGAGATGCGCTTGTTGACGATGGGGATTCCGTACTCTTCCTCCAGCGCTTTTCCAACGCGGACAAGGTGTTCCGCCTTTCGGGTCACCTTGTCGTAGACGCGGCGGCACAGGGTGTCCATGTCGTCGGAGGCACAGTCCAGAAGGGAAATGCCCAGGGTGATGGTGCGGATGTCGAATTTTTCGTCCGCCACCATGCGGATGGTTTCGAAGATTTCCGAGGAGTGGAAATGAATGGACGACATGCGGTTTCCCCCCCTAAATTCGGTGCATGAACCGAAAGACATCCTCGTGCTGGATCGTCACCTGCACGCCCAGGTCGCGTCCCTTCGCTTCGAGAAGTTCCTTGAGTTCCGAAAAAGTGCCGCGACACGCGTCCAGATCGACCACGGTGATCATGCTGAAAAAGCCTCCGACGATGGTTTGGCTGATGTCCAGAATGTTCGCATTCCGTTCGGCCAGAATGACGCTGATTCCTGCGATGATTCCTACTCGGTCCTTTCCGAGAACAGTGATGACGGCACGCCCCTGCTGTTGTTCCATAATCGGATCCTCTCCTTTTACATGTGAGGCATTTCGGCATTCCATTCTACCTTTCTTTTGTTTTTGCGGAAGCATTGAAAAAATGTCAGGATTTATGGCAGGGGACGGGGCGACGGGACATGCCGGAGATGTTCCGGGCAATGTTGTGGAAGAGCACGGAAGAGAACGAAAGCACGGGAGAATTCCTGGGAATGCAGAAGGGGAGGCCTTCGGCCTCCCCCGGGTGATTTTCTTGGCCGGGAATCTGCTACTGCTGTTTGGGTGCCGCGAGCTGACGGATCAGTTCGTCACGATTGCGGAGTTCGTTCTGGAGGAGTTGGACCAGTTCCTTAGAAGCGCCGGGATCGAGAGGGGGGGTAGATTGCAGTTGCACCACCGCTTCCTTGACGCTCTTGATTTCCCCTGCAAGGGCGGTGTCGTTTCGGGCCGTCATTCGCACGGCCTTTTCCAGTTCTCCCAAACGGGCTGTGATCTTGGAAATGTTTTGCGCGTTCTGTTCCGCAACGGCGGCGCTCTTTTCCAGCATGTCCGCCACGTTCCGCAGATCGCTCCGGAAGCTGTCAAGCCGGGAAAGGGTGGCGACGAGCACTGCCAGGGTGAGGACGATCACAAAGCCGACGACGAAACCGTGCTTCATTTTCTTCTCCATGGAAGATGCTCCCTCCTCCCCTTCTCGGGGCAGAATCGTGCCTGTGTTTCCGTGTCCTCCGCAACTCTCCGGGGTTGTTTCCCAAGGGAGGGGTTCGGTGAATGCTTCCCGTACGGAAGCCGCCGCCTCTTCCTCTTCGGAGGACGGGTATGTCGTCTCCGATTCCTCCCCGGGGTCGTCGTCCACATGGCGCGGGTCAAGGGGCGGGATTTCGCATGCCTCGGGGTTGTCCTCGCACATACAGGGATCCTCTTCGGAGGACGGTTCCGGCGATTCGGGGAAGGCCGTTTGTGCCGGAGGCTGCACGGGTTTCCACCATGTGTCCGGGTCGATGGGTGCTCCCGTGGTACGGGTCTCGAATTCCGGCGCGAGAATTTCTTCCACCGAGGAGGGGATTTCTCCCGCACTGTCTTCGAGGCAGTGCCATGGCTCAGGCAAAAGCAGTTCGTGGAGACCAAGCGGTGTGCAGTATTCAAGGTTCTTTACCGACCACCCCTTGCCGTTCTGCGTGTCGTCGGCAACCTTGTCGTTGCTTTTCGTCAGTACGGCACGAGCCATGACGTAGGTCTGTTCGAGGAACCCGTAGAAGTAGTAGATCGTTTGCCCCTTTGCGGCTCCTTCGAAATCCTGAGGCAGCATCGCAATCTTGTTCTCCAGGCATGCCTTCAGTTTCTCCGGGGCACCGCTGATATGGACGTAAATCGCCACACCCATCCCTCCCTTTTCGTTCGGTGTAGCGCAATTGTACCACACGCGAGGGGGGCTTGGTCCCTTTTTTCGTTCTGCGACGGAGTTCGGTGGCCGTTCTGCCCGTGGGGCTTGCGGAGGTTTTTGTCGCAAAGATGTGATACAGTAAAAGAAAAGAGAACGATATTTGGGCCGTATGTGAAGGCACCGGGAGGGAATTCCATGGCTGGGGACGACGAAAGGCGAGAGCCGGAGGAAGAGCTTCTTCCGGAGAAAGATGGTGTCTTGCCTGGGATGATCGGCGAAAACGAAGGACGGGAGTACGGCGTGGAGCATCGCCGTGGGGAGGTCTTGGAAGCGTTTCTGGAGAATTTTCCCGACGGTATTCTGCTCTTGGATTTTCAGGGCAATGTTCTGGAATGTCGGATGGGCACGGAAACGACGTTTCTTGAAATGTTCCGGGAGAGAATGATTGCGGGACAGCGTTTTTCGGAGCTGCCGATCTTTTCGGAGGAGACGGCTCCCCGTGCTGCGAAGGCTTTCGAAAAAGTGCGTTGTGCCGGTTCTTGCGTGCATTGTGAATTTCCTCTCGGACTGTCCGACAGAACGATGTTTCTGGAGATGCGTCTTTTCCCGGCGGGAAGAGGCAACATCGCGGTCCTTTTGCGGGATGTCACGGAGCTTCGCCTGGTTGAGCGGGAGCTGGACCTGGCGGAGGGGATCATTCAGAACGCTCAGGAGGGAATCGTCGTCACCGATGCTGCAGGTATCATAAAAATGGTCAATCCTGCCTTCACGGAAATAACGGGGTACACGCCTGAGGAGGCGCTGGGCAGGCGCCCGAGCATGCTCAAATCGAAGCACCACGGGCGGGAATTCTACGAATCCATGTGGCGATCCCTGGTAGAGGAAGGGCACTGGCAGGGTGAAATCTGGAATCGTCGCAAGAGCGGCGAAGTGTATCCCGAGTGGCTCTCCATCGGCGCCTTGCGGGACGAGCGTGGGGTCATCCGGCATTTCGTCTCGGTCTTCAGCGATATCTCCCAGCTCAAGGCCCAGGAGATGCAGATCGCACACCAAGCCTATCATGACCGCCTCACGGGGCTTCCCAATCGTCATCTCTTTCGGGACCGCCTCATGGTGGAGGTCGCCCAGGCCCATCGGGAGGGGGGTTCGCTAGGCGTGCTTCTGCTCAACCTGGATCGCTTTAAGAATGTCAACGACATTCTCGGCCACGCTGTGGGAGACGGGATTCTCGTGACGGTGGGGGAGCGGCTCCGAGGACTTGTCAAGGAAGGGATACAGTGAGCAGCATGGGTGGCGACGAGTTCGCCGTACTGGTGCCCAGGCTTGCCGTTCCCGGGGAGATGGGGAGACTTGCCCGGGAGATCCTCGCCAGCCTCCGGGAGCCTTTTGAGGTGGAGGGGCAACGCTTCTATCTCACCGCGAGCATCGGGATCAGCGTCTATCCCCTGGATGGAGAGGACCAGGTGGAACTCGTGCGCACTGCCGATCTTGCGCTTCGCCGGGCCAAGGAGCAGGGGGGCGATGGATATTCCTTCTACGCGGAGAGCATGAACCAGGCGGTTTCGAAAAAACTGGTGATGGAGAACGGTCTCCGGCGCGCTTTGGAACGGGAAGAATTCGCGCTTTACTATCAACCTCAGGTGGAGGTGAAGACGGGACGCCTCATCGGGGTCGAAGCGCTTCTGCGTTGGCGGAACGAGGATGGAACGGTGATTTCTCCGGGGGAGTTCATTCCCCTTGCGGAGGAGACGGGGCTGATTCTCCCCATCGGTGAGTGGGTACTCCACAAGGCCTGCCGACAGAATCGACAATGGCGGGATGCAGGGTTTCCTCCGGTGGAGATCTCGGTGAACATTTCCGCCCTGCAGGTCGCCCGGGGGAATCTCGTTTCTCTCGTCGCGGGAGTCCTTGAAAAGACAGGGCTCGAGCCGTCGGGGCTCGCCGTTGAGATCACCGAGAACAGCCTGATGGAGAACCGCGACGCGGCGCGGGAAATCTTTCGGGCGCTCGACGACATGGGGGTACGAATCTACATCGATGATTTCGGAACGGGATATTCGTCTCTCGGCTACCTGAAGAATTTTGCCCTGAGCGGCTTCAAGGTGGATAAATCTTTTG
Organism: Aminiphilus sp.; assembly: GCF_029975095.1. Taxonomy (NCBI): domain Bacteria; kingdom Thermotogati; phylum Synergistota; class Synergistia; order Synergistales; family Aminiphilaceae; genus Aminiphilus; species Aminiphilus sp. The sequence goes on along the minus strand of NZ_JARKPW010000193.1, from coordinate 7,826 downwards.
TGGACGGTATCGCGACCTGCGTCCGGGACGCAGCAATCCTGGAGGCCATGTTCGGCATGGCGCGCAGTCTCGAATTGGATGTGGTGGTCGAGGGAGTGGAGAATGCGGTACAACTGACCGTGCTGAAGAGCCTGGGCTGTCGTTTTGTTCAGGGTTTCCTCTACAGCACGCCCCTTCCTCCGGAAATGGCCACTCTCTACGTCAAAAAGGGTTTTGTCCGTCCGCCGGGCTAAAGCTCCGGATTCACCGCAAGAAGAATTTTCCCGAAATTCCTGTTGTGCTCCATGTACTCGTGGGCATCGGCCACATCCTCCAGGGGGAAGACGCAGTCTATCACGGGGCGTAGTTTCCCCTGGGCGAAAAAGGGCATCATCCGTCGGGAAAAGCGCGTGGAGAGTTCCATTTTCTGGTCTGTCGGGCGTGTCCGAAGCAGGGTGCCCTGGAGACGCAATCGCTTTTGGAGGAGTGTCGGGAGGTGGATTTCTCCCAAGCCACCTCCGAGGTAGGCGATGCAGACGATGCGTCCTTCCACGGCCGCAGCGCGGAGATTCCCTTCCATGTAGGTTTTTCCGACAACGTCGAGAATCACGTTGACTCCTTCGTTCGAGGTTTCCTCAAGAACGATTGCGGCAAAGTCCTCCCGGTTGTAATTGATGGCGCGATCGACACCGAGGGCGATGGCTGCATCGGCCTTTTCGTCCGAACCGAGAGTGGCGAAGATCCGGGAAGCTCCGAGGATACGGGCGATCTGCGTTGCCGCAGTCCCTACGCCGCTTCCTCCTGCATGAATGAGCACGGTCTCTCCGGCAGCAAGAGCCCCCTTGTCCTCCAGGGCATCGAAGGCGGTGAGGAACACCTCGGGAATGGCTGCTGCCTCGGCGAGGGAAAGGTTTTTCGGGATGTCGAGGAGCATGAGGTGATGCACTGTCGCGTATTCGGCGTAGCCGCCACCGCCGAGAAGGCCGCACACCCGGTCTCCCCGTTTGCGGTTGGGAACCCTGGCACCGACTTCCTCGATGACACCGGAGAACTCCAGCCCGGGAACCTCCGGGCCGTTTCCGGCGATGTCCGGTGCGGGATAGAGGCCGCGTCGCTGGAGAATGTCCGCCCGGTTCAGGGCCGAATAGGCGATCCTCACGAGCACCTCCTCCGAATCGAGATCCGGAGTCCGTATTTCCTTGATCTGCAGTACCTCCGGATCTCCGTAATCTTGGAGGACGACTGCCCGCATGTTCTCCACCCCTTTTCGCGCCGATTTTGCGGTACGATTTTGCGGTACAATCAAACAAAGAGTAGGCCTCGTGCCTTTCTTTACGGCGCTATCATAGTATGAAAAGAACATCCTACGCTATAATCCGAAAGAATCATCGAATCGGGACTTTTGGATTTTCTGTGCAGGAATTCCGTGGCATGAGAAAGGAGGAGTGGGGACATGTTATGTCGGTTGAATACGTCGGAAGCGATTCGTCGCGAGGGATTGCAGAAGGGGCCTGGTGGTGGCTGGTGTACCTATGCCATTTCTCCGGGAGGTGCTCGGGAGGGAAGTCATCTGAAAATGGTCGGACGTATCGCCCTTGATCCGGGTGCGGCCGTCGGCGGGCACCCTCACGAGGTGGACGAGGAAGTCTACGTCGTGCTTTCAGGGGTCGGCGTCTATCTCGACGGTGACACCGAGTACGAGGTGGGACCCGGCGATGTGACCGTAACGTTTCGGGGCGAACGGCACGGGCTTCGAAATACGGGGACGGAGCCTCTGGTTTTTCTGGCTTTTATCGCAGGATAGGAGCCGGAGGAGCGCGGGCAGTTCTGTTTGACACGGCATTGTCAGGGCAAGCGTTCTCTCGGTGGAGCGCAGGTATCGCTGGCTGGAATACTTCTGTTGTGGTTGAATGCTCCTCTGGTATTGAGATGGCTGTGGACCGGCGAGGAGGTTCTCCCCGTGATCAGGGGAGTGGCATCCTCGCCGGTTTTTCGTGTGCCGGGAACACGGTGTTGCCCGCACGTTTTCCTGCGGAGGTGCGTATTCCGGTGGACGGAACCGTTTCCGTTCAGCCGGGGGTGGAGCAACGTCCGGGTGCATGCGTGCTTGCACGCACGGGGAATGAGCGGATGCCCGTGCTCCGGCATTGGTTCCGGCGCGATGAGGAATGTCATTGAAGAAGGGGTGGAAGATGTTTTATGGCTCAGTTGCTTGAATCGGCATTACTCGTGATCCTCGGAGGATGTGCGGGAATACTCAGCGGTTGTTTCGGCGTGGGGGGTGCTTTCGTGATCACCCCCCTGCTGCATGCCCTCGGACATCCCATGACGTTTTCCGTCGGCATGGGCATTGCCTACACGTCGTGGACTTCGGCGTTGGCGGGCATTCGTTATCTTCGCGGTGGAACTGCGTCGAAGGAAATGTTTCTCAAAGTGGTGTTGCCCATGGGGCTCTGCAGTTTCTTCACCACCGCCTACGCGAAGAATCTCGCTCTCGCTCTGGACGTGGCAGGGAAGGCGGACGGAGTGATTCGCGTGGCCTATGTGATGCTTTTGATCCTGTCGGGGACTCTCGTTCTTCGAAAAAAGGCACTCCAGGAAGGGGGGCTTTCCGGAAACAAATTGCTGCGGCTCCCCCCGCTATTTCGGATTCAGGATCTCGATGTACCTGTTTCGGTATGGAACATCCTCTTCGTAGGGCTTCTGGTGGGATTTCTCCAGGGGTTTCTCGGTATCGGAGGGGGATCACTCATGGTGCCCCTTCTGGTGGCGTTCTGTGCCTTCGAGGCGCACCTGGCCGTGGCTGTGAGCCTCCTGGTGATCATGATCACCGCTCCCTACGGGGCTACGCTGTATTTTCTCGCCGGAAAGATTTCCATCGTTCCCCTGATGGCGCTGGCAGCGGGTGCGTGGTTTGGTTCAGCTCTCGGTGTCCGGGTGAATCGGGCTCTCTCCGAAACGGTTCTTCGCAAGGCTCTGGCGGGTTTCTTCTATCTAGGCTCCCTTGCCATGGCGTTGAAGGCGGTCGGATGGCACGTCCTCTCCCTTGTCCTTCTTCTGGGGTTGGCTGTCGGCGCTGCGGGGGGACTTGTTTTTGTGGGTTTTTCCAGAGAAAAAAAGGGAGAAAGATCTGATCGAGTCTGACCAATTGAGTGTTTCCCTTGTCGCGGTCGTCTTGCCGGTGTCATCGGAGAAGGCTTTCTCGGGCTTGCGTATCGACGTTCCGGTTTTCCCGAGTGTTCCGTGATCTTTTTCAGACAGGTAAGGGGCTCCGAGCTCTCCATGCTTTCCAAAGGTCGGTCAAGAGCTGAGTCCAAAGGCACGGAAAACCCCCCTCCGGAGACGGTGCTCCCAGAGTCTCCGTCCGCTGGTGCCTTGGAAAATTCCCCTGTATGCTACGCGGGACATCCCGCCGCAACGGAATCGTTTATCCGTGTCGCGGCACGAGGAGGCGGCCGTCGTGCCCATGATCGTTCCTGTGGCCTTTCTTGAAAGTGGACTCGTTGTGGCGGAAACTCTCCTGGGATCTTCCGGGCAGCTTTTGCTCGCCAAAGGCACCATCCTTTCCGATCTCATCATCGATGCCTTGCGCCGGAGTTCCATCGAGTCAGTGAAAGTTCGTCTCCTCGACGAACTGGAGCCGAGAGAAGAGGTTCTTCCTTCCATTCCGGCGGATCGGGAGGTACAGGTCAAATCCCAGATTCGGGAGCTTTTTACGCTTCTCCAGACGCGGCGCACTCTTCCTGTTGCCCTGCTGGACCGATTGAGTGCCTCGCTCCACGCGGTGGCGGACGCGCTTTTCTCCGACGGTGGAGTGCTTTTCTCGAACGTGAAACATCTTGCCAATCACGACGAGTACACCTACGAGCATTCCTGGATGGTCATGGTACTCAGCCTCGCCCTGGCAAGAAAAGCCGTGGGCTACGGCGTGCTCTCTCTTCTGGACTGGCAGGACCGGGTCAACCTCGGTCTGGGCTCGATACTCCACGATGTGGGGAAGATGCGCGTTCCCGAGGAGATTCTCAACAAGCCGGACGTGCTTTCGGTGGACGAAATGGAACTCATGCGCGGACATCCTCAGTGGGGCCTCGATATCGTACGTCGCCATGAAAGAATCATGCCCATGGCCAGGGGGATCGTGGTGCACCATCATCAGCGATGGGACGGCAAAGGATACGGACCCTCCAGCGGTGACCTTCTCTCCGGAGAGGCCATCCCCTGTCTCGTACGTCTCGTTTCCATCGCCGATGCCTATGATGCCCTCGTGTCCGACCGCCCCTACAGGCCTGGTTTTCTGCCGTGGGAGGCCATGGAGATTCTCGATCGTGCCGGTGGGAGCCACTTCGACCCTCACCTGGTGGGACTGGTTCGCGATGTGGTTGAGGATTTCCCCGTGGGAGCCGTTCTTCTTCTCCGTTCCGGGGCGGTTGCGGTGGTTCAGACAGGACAGCGTGAAGGCGATGTGGTGGAGTGTGCCGTTCTCGGCTCCCTTTCCGAAAGAACTCGGGCGCTTGTCGGGCAAGGGATCGGTGTTCCCAGGGACAACATCCTCTGCGGGGGGAATTCGTTTCTTGGACTGGTACGCCGTCTCGCGGCGAAACCGGAACTCCTTCGGGGTGTTCTCGCGGGAGAAGTGGCGAAGCTCACGTTTCTCGCTCCCTGGAGAGCGCTGGCGGAATCGCAATTGTCGCCTCTCCTGGAGGGGAGAGACCAGGAGGTTGAGCAACATGGTCCGAGCGGGCTCCCTCTCCGATCCCCCCGCGCTTTTTCCGGGGTGAGACACGGGGAGTGAAAAATCATGCCTCCGGGAAAGTGGCGTTCCAGTTGAGGCGAAGGAGTCGGAAAGACATTTTTTCGGAGAAGGCGGGGTTCTCGCTCTCGGCGGGAACGGTTTCCTCCGTCTCTTGATGCCTGTTCCGGAGAGGGCTGCTTCCCTCCTCCAGAAGCTCCCGTTGCTCCAGCACGTGGATGCCGCAATAGTCCTGTTCCATGCGGAAGGTCGCCTCCAGGGGAATCCGCAGCGCCGCGGAGAGGACCAGTCGGAAAATACCCGCATGACCGACGAAGAGGATCACTTCGTCGGGAATACGCTGCGTCGAAGCGGGAAAAGGAAGTCCTCTGCGGGAGGGGGGAATCCGCATTTCCTGTTCGTCCTGTATGCGGCGCTCTCCGGAGGAGGAGCCGCCCCGCGTGGTGAGAAGAGCCGTGAAGGCCGGAAGGGCACGAGAAGCGGCGTCCCGGAAGCTTTCTCCCTTTGGAGGGCGTACATTCCAGATATCCCGTCCTCGTGCCGCGAACAGTTCGGGCTCGGCGGCGGCGACGTCGTCGAACGTTCGATTTTCCCATGTTCCCAGGTGGATCTCCCGGAGTGCCTCGACGGTTTCTACCCGTGAAGAGTGTCCTGCCGCGAGAAGGGACGCCGTTTCGGAGGCCCGTCGAAGAGGGCTGGTGATGATGCGGCTCAGAGGGAGATCCCGCAGGGTGAAACGCATGGCTTCCGCCTGTTCGCGCCCCCTCGGAGAGAGCGGGACATCCGTGGAGCCGAGAAAGCGTCGCGTTTTTCCTGGAAAGAGCGGTTCGCCGTGACGCAGCAAGAGAATCCGCAGCAGACGTCGGAGCCGTTCTTCCTGTTGTTTGGGCGAAGCTTTGACACGAATGATGCGATCCGTTTCCATGATGCAAACCTCCCGGGTGATCATTTTGTCCCTCCGCGTTCATTGGGCGGAGCGCATGTGGAGAGCTTTTCGGATGCATTGTCGCGTTTCGCCTCAGATGCGGAAGCTCTCCAGCGAAAACCCTTTCTGCGACGAGGACTTCTTTGGAAAGACCACGTCGCTTCCTCAAGAATCGCTCCTGCTTCGGATCTTCGAGGTGGCGAGCCCATTGTCCCACGTGTCATGGGAAACTTGCCAGCGTCGTTTTGGTGAAATTGAAAACAATCTGTTGCGAATCTGTTCGTGTCGTGAGACCATGATGCGTAGCTTGACAATTCCGCCGGAGGGGATTATCGTTATAGATGTCGGGAATTCTATTCCGATAAATCCAAAGGTTTTGGGAGGCTTTACCTTGGCACAGGGAACGGTTAAGTGGTTCAACGAAACGAAGGGCTACGGGTTCATCACCACGGACGAAGGTAAGGATGTCTTCGTGCACTACAGCGCCATCCTCGGCGACGGTTTCAAAACGCTCGCGGAAGGCCAGAAGGTTTCCTTCGAGGTGACGCAGGGACAGAAGGGCCCCCAGGCGGTCAACGTAACAAAGATCTAGCCGCGGGGAGTGGCGGAGGAGACGGGCGCTGCGGCGCACATGGCTTCGTTTTTCCTTAGTAGTCTCATTCGGATGTGATGTTGTGAATAGGGCGGCGGTTTTCCCGAGGGGAAACCGCCGCCTTTTCATTTGGCCTTTCATTTGTGATGGGATGGGATTTGTGGAATATCGTTTCCCGTGTCGGATTGGAGTGCCTTGCACCCCGAGATCCGTCCAGCGATGTTTTTTCGGAATGCGGGGAGAGGAAGCTGTGATACAATTTTGAAGGGTGCTTCGGCATCTTGTCGAGAGTGTTGTTGTCGGGAGCTGGAAAAGCGGACATTTTTACGTGAGACGGAGGAAAAGATGGTAATATGAGAACCGTCCGGAGCCGAGGCGCTTCGGAAATCCGAGAGGAGGCGTGATGGAAGATGCGGAAGCTGTTGTTGGGTGTTGCGGCGGTCCTGTTGGTGACGGCCCTGTTCGGTCCGGCCTGGGCGAACGCTCCGGTAAAACCGGAGGATCTGAAGCCTGGTTTCGTCTATGTGGGTCCCGTCGGTGACGGCGGATGGAGCTACATGCACGAACAGGGACGCCTGGCCATGGAGAAGGCGCTTCCGGGCGTGGTGTCGAGCATCGTGGAATCCGTTCCCGAAGGCCCCGACAGTGCCCGGGTGATGGAGACCTTCGTCCGAAACGGTTCGAAGCTTGTTTTCACGACCTCCTTCGGTTATATGGATGCGACGCTCGAAGTGGCGAAGAAATATCCCAACGTGGTGTTCATGCACTGCTCCGGCTACAAACAGGCGGAAAACGTGGGGACCTATTTCGGTCGCATGTATCAGGCCAGATACCTGTCGGGACTCGTGGCGGGGAGGATGACGAAGAAGAACGTCATCGGCTATGTGGCGGCCCATCCCATCCCCGAGGTCATCCGCGGCGTCAACGCCTTCACCCTGGGTGTCCGCAAGGTCAACCCCGACGCGAAGGTCAAGGTGGTCTGGATCTTCTCGTGGTTCGACCCGGGCAAAGAGAAGGAAGCTGCAAAGGCTCTCATCGATGCCGGATCCGATGTGATCGCCATGCACGCCGACACGGGAGCCGCGCCGCAGGCCGCGGAGGAGGCGGGTGTCTACGTGGTGGGGTACAACAACGACATGAGCAAATATGCCCCAACGAAACACCTTACCGCGCCTGTGTGGAACTGGGGTATGGTCTACACGAAGATCGCCAGCGAAGTCATCGGCGGAACCTGGAAATCCCAGGATATCTGGTGGGGACTCCGGGAAGGGCTCGTTGCGCTCTCGCCTTACGGAAAGGATGTTCCCGAGGATGTAAAGGCCCTTGTGGAAGAGGAAAAGCAGAAGATCATCCGGGGCGAGTGGGACGTCTTCACAGGTCCCATCCGGGATCAGAACGGAACGGAACGGATTCCCGAGAAGGCGGTCATGAGCGATGCGGACATGCTCAGCCTCAACTGGTTTGTGGAGGGTGTCGAGGGAGATATTCCGAAATAACTTTCGTCTGTCGAACGTTCGGAGATGGCGGCGAAGGGGCGTGAGCATCGCGCACGGGCCATAGCATAGAGCGCCGCAGCCCAG
>NZ_JARKPW010000186.1:0-82567 GCF_029975095.1 Aminiphilus sp. | reverse complement strand
GGTGGGAATGGCGACCAGGGGCAGCGTTTCTCCGGTGACCGCGTTCCGCCCCTCGTAGTCCCGGATTTTTCCTCCGTGGGTCGCCACGATGCCCATGCCCTTGGCGCAGTCGATGGGGCTTCCGCCTCCGACGGCGAGAAGGCAGTCCGCTCCGAACGCCACGGCGGCGGCGGCGCCCTCCATGACGTTCCTGTCCTTGGGGTTCGGCTCCACCGCGCTGAAGACCTCGAAGGCAATTCCTTCTTTTTCGAGAACCCGGGTGATCGGTGCGAGGATTCCCGCGTCGATCACACCACGGTCCGTCACGAGAAGCGGACGCTTTTTTCCCAGCTCCTGCAGCACCATGGCGATGGTGGCGGAAACGCCGGCGCCGAATTCGATCCGCGTGGGAAGTTCGAAACTGAAACTGTTCCTGATGTCCAAAAGAAACCCCTCCTTCACTGTCTCTTGTGCCTGCCTGCCGCACTGTCCCTTTTGACGCCGCTTTCTTCGGAAGACATGCACCGGCCCGATGCGGCGGGTGAACGTTCGGATCGGTTCCGGCTCAGGTGCCGACGTCCCGTCGCGATCTCCCCGCCGTGTCCCGTTTCCTCACCGGGGCACGGCCGCCGATGCCGGAACGGAAAGGGTGGTTTTGAACACGATTACCGCTTCCCCCCGGATCTTCACCGTCTCCGGTTCTCCGTTTCTGACGCGCACTTCCACGTGCACCTTTCCGGGGCGGCCGATCTTCTCGCCCTGAAAACCCGTGAAACGCAAGACTCCATCGTCCCCGGGCCGGGCCAGGCCGAAACGGACCAGGTACCCTCCGAGCGGCCCATGGGCGTTGCCCGTGACGGGGTCCTCGGCCACGCCGACCGCCGGGGCGAACATTCTTCCCTCCGTGAGGATGCCCTCCCGGGCGGTGTCGAAGGTGAACAGAAAGTAGCCGTTGCAGCCGATCCGTCGGCTGAGATTCGTGAGACCCGCATTGTCGGGTTCGAGTGCGTTCAGTGTTTGTGCGCTTTTCAGGCAGACCATCACCTTGGAGTGGCCGGTGGAGGCGATCCGCACGGGACATCGGGGGTCCATCTCGTCGGCCGTAAGGTGCAGGGAGGCGAGAAGCGCGTCTGTTTCCTCTTTTTGCAGCGGCTCGGAGAGTACGAATTTCCCCTGGGTCATGGAGACGGTGTAATCTGTCCCGTCGTCGCGGACTTCCACGGGCAGGATGCCCACCCCGGTCTTGATGCGGAGAACCCGGCCGCCCAGATTCGCCTCCTTCGCCTTGGCGTAGAGGGCGGCAATGGTGGCGTGGCCGCAGACGGGCACCTCCGTCGTGGGGGTGAAGTAGCGCAGGTGTCCGTCACAGGTATCGTCCGGAGGGGACAGGAAAAAGGCGGTCTCCGAATTGTTCAGCTCCCGGGCGATCCGCTGCATGGCGTCGTCGGAAAGTCCGTCCGCGTTGGTGATCACTCCGGCGGGATTGCCCGCAAAGGGAGTTCTCGTGAAGGAGTCGATCTGGTAGAGCGTGTAGGTTTTCACGGGCGTTCTCCTCTCTCGCGTTCCTGGATGTGGGGCGGATCGCGCCGCGCTAGTCCGCGGGCTTCACCGACACGGACCATTCAGGTCCGGAGGCGATGCCGAATTTCTCGGCGAAGCTGTCCATGTTGAGGGCCAGGGACAGCTCCATGAGGCTGTTGTAGAAGAGCAGCGGCTCTCCCTCGGGGACGTCGCCGAAGGTGTTCACGTAGGGGATGTTCCCCTTGAATACCTCTTTCCCCTCCCGGGAGATCGTCACCTCGTATTTTTTCCCGAACGCGGGCTTGAGCGTGTCGAAGAGGGGCTTGCCGATGTTGGTCCACACGTTGCCGTACTGGATGTCGAGCACGGGAATCGTTCCCAGCGCAGCCCCGTTCCGGATCTCCGCCCTCTGGTAGGGAATGCGCACCAGGGTGTCCTCGACAAGAGGCCCCACTTCCTCGAAGGAGAGTTTCCCCGAGGCGAGCCTGGCCCCCACATACGCGAAGAGATCGCGACCGAGGAACGTGTAGGACTGCTCAGATCCCGGCAGCCGGTGCTTCGTTTCGTCGATGAGGCGCACTGCGTCGATGCCCGCCCGCTCCTCGACGATGGTGAGCGTTCCGTTGTCCGGCGTGACGATGTAACGGCCGTCCTTCGTTTTTGCCACCACCGAGCGGCGTTCCGTCCCCACGCCGGGATCCACCACGGAGACGAACACCGTGCCCGTGGGCCAGTATTCCAGGGTCTGGTACAGGCGATAGGCGGCCTCCCAGATGGAGTAGGGAGGAATCTCGTGGGTCAGGTCGAACAGGGGAAGGTCGGTGTCAACGCCGAAGGCGACGCCCTTCATGGCGGACACCGCGCCGTCCTTGAGGCCGAAGTCGGTCTGGAAGACCAGGGCGGTCTTTGTCGTCGCCGCCTCCGCGAGAGAAAGAAGAAGCACGAGGAGGAACACCGCGACGCCCATGCGCTTGCGCAGTGTGTTCATGAGAAGAAGGCTCCCTTCTGCATTGGAGATGGGGCGATCCGGTCGATGGGGGTTCCTCTCTCTTCTGTTGTTGCGGGAGGGGCTGTCCCCGGTCGGGTCGGCGAATCGTCACTGTTCGGTATTATCTGTCAGAGCGCCGGGAAAGGAAAGAGACAATGTGTTTCCCCTGCACTCCACCATGGGGATGGACGGCAGTTCTTCACGGCGGGGTTGACGCGTTCCGGTCTTCTGGGTACAGTATGTACGGTTCGTTGAAACGAGAAACATTCATATACACCTCCGAGTCCGTGTTCCTGCGGGAGCGATCCTATGGAAACGGACCGAAGGGCGCCTTCGGAAACGAAGATGCCTCCCGTGTTCGGAAAGGAGGGGATGCAGGCTTTTCGGCCTCTGCTGTCTATCTGTCCGTCGACGGGTGGACGTTTTTTGTCCCCGTCGTCGCATGGAAGGGGCAGCCCCGGAAAGCGGAAGGGAAACCTGTTGTGTTCTGAGGAACGAGTCCTTTGAAACGATTTTCCGCGCTGATTCTTTTACAGGATGGTATTTTCCCCGTGCCGCGGCAGGTGCGGCACCTGCTCGAAAAGAAAGGATGAAACCGCATGCATCGAAGAAGCGTTGCATCCCGTTTCCCGCGCTTTTCGCTCCTTCTCGTCCTCATTGTCGGCCTTGCCCTCGTACTTGGCGGCGTCGCCGCGGCGAAGGCGCCTGTGCTGCGCATGGCCACCACCACCAGCACGGACAACACGGGACTTCTGGACTACCTGGCGCCCCTCTTCCAGAAAGCGACCGGAATCGAACTTCAGTGGGTCGCTGTTGGAACTGGAAAGGCCATCGAGTTCGGTAAGAACGGCGACGTGGACATTCTCTTCGTCCACGATCCCGAGTCGGAGAAGGCGTTTCTGGACGGCGGCTTTGGCGCCAACCGCCGCCAGGTGATGTACAACGACTTCATCTTCGTCGGGCCCAAGGAAGATCCGGCGAAGATACAGGGACTTTCCGCCGTGGAGACCCTCAAGGCCATCGCGACGAAAGGTGCGGTCTTCACGAGCCGCGCCGACAAATCGGGTACGCACATGAAGGAACTCGCCCTCTGGAAAGAAGCCGGAATCACCGTTCCCGACAAGGAGCCCTGGTATATCCAGGTCGGACAGGGCATGATCCAGACCATCAACATCGCCGCCGAGCGGAACGGCTACACGCTCACCGACCGGGGCACCTTCATCAAGTACGAGGAGAACCACAAGGGCAATCCTCCCCTGGTGATCCTCTCCGAGGGCGACAAGGCTCTGCGGAACCAGTACAGCGTCATCGCCGTCAATCCCGCGAAGTGGAGCGACGCCCGCTACGACCTGGCGGTGAAGTTCATCGACTGGATCGTTGCTCCCGAGACGCAGAAGGTCATCGCGGAGTTCAAACTTTCCGGAAAACAGCTCTTCTTCCCCAACGCGGGAGAATAGTCCCGGCAGGCGGAAAGCACGAAAGGAGTCCTGAGAATGATTCGTCGACAGACGTGGAACAAGCGCCTTGCACTTCTTCTCTTCGTCGTGGCCGTCGCGGTGCTTGCCGCGCTTCCCGCCAGTGCGGCAAAGGAAGTGCGGCTCTCCAGTACCATCGGCCCCATCGACGCGGGCATCGTGAAGGTTTTCGCTGACACCTTCGAGAAGAACACAGGGATCAAGGTCGTCTTCGAGGGGGCAGGAACGGGGGCGACCCTCGAAAAGGCCAAGACGGGGAACTTCGACATGGTCATGGTCCACGCCCGGAAGCTGGAGGACAAGTTCGTCGCGGACGGGTTCGGCATCGACCGGCGGGATGTGATGTACAATGATTTCGTCATCCTCGGCCCCAAGGAAGACCCCGCGGGTGTGCGGGGGATGAAGGACGCCGCCGAGGCGGTCAGGAAGATCGCCGCAGCGGGTGCGCCTTTCGTGACCCGGGGGGACAACTCGGGAACCCACGTGAAAGAGATGGAAGTCTGGGAAAAGGCGGGCATGAAGCCCGAGGGGGACTGGTACGTCCTCTACGAGATCGGCAAGGCGGGCAACAAGGCCACCACGCAGTTTGCCGACCGCCGGAACGCCTATGTCCTCATGGACCGTGCCACGGTACTCACCCTGGGGAAGAGCGTTTCCCTCGAGGTGCTCGTGGAGGGAGATCCCTTCCTGTTCAACTACATCGCCGTGATCCGGGTGAATCCCGACAAGTTTTCCGGCCTGAACGTGGCGGAGGCATTGGCTTTCACGGACTGGCTCTGCGGTGACGAAGCCCAGGGCATCATTAAGGAATTTGGCGCGGACAAGTACGGGCAGCCGCTCTTCTTCCCCAATTCCGACGAGTGGAAGGCGAAGCATCCCCAGTAGACCTTCCTGGGATGTGTTGGTCCCGGAACGTGTCGGATCGCCGGCGGGGGCCGTTTCCTCTGCCGGCGATCCGTTTTCAGAGGTGAAAAAATTCGCTTCTTCAGGGTGTCACGTGTTCCGAGGGGCGGGAGGATCGTCTTTCCCGCGAGGTGTTTCCATCATTCCGTCTGGGGGGATTTTCCATGGACTATATCGCTGAAGGTGTTCTGCAGGCTCTGTCGCTCCTTCTGGCCGGCGACGAGGAGACCTGGGACGCCATTTTCACCACGATGAAGCTCTCGTCCCTCTCCATCGCAGTCAGTCTCGCCCTGGGCATCCCCCTGGGTTTTCTTCTGGGATACGCGGAGTTTCCGGGAAAAAGGATCTGCCGTGCCGTGGTGGACACGCTCCTCGCCCTGCCCACGGTGGTTGTCGGGCTGCTCGTCTACGCGTTCGTCTCTCGGAGGGGCCCCCTGGGGGAACTGGGACTCCTTTTCACGCTTCCCGGTGTCGCCATCGGGCAGGTGATCCTCGCGCTTCCCGTGGTGGTGGCCATGACGGCCACTGCGGTGGAGAGCCTGGACCGGCGCCTTTCTCTCACGCTGCTCACACTGGGGGCGGGGCGGAGTCAACTCGCCCTGGCGAGCCTGCTCGAATCCCGCTACGGTGTGCTCCTCGCGGCGGCGAGCGCCTATGGGCGCATCATCTCCGAGGTGGGGGTCTCCATGATGATCGGAGGCAACATCAAGTGGCACACCCGGACCATCACCACCGCCATCACCCTTGAGACGGGAAAGGGGGAGTTCGCTCTGGGGGTCGCCCTCGGGCTGGTTCTCCTTCTGGTGGCCTTTCTGGTGAACGGGTCCGCGTCGCTGCTGCGAAGGAGGGTGCGCACATGACCGGAGATGCCCTCTACGAGGTTCGGAATCTCAAACGCGCCTACGGAACGCAGACCGTGCTCGATGCGGAGCATCTGGTCATTCCCGAGCGGAGTGTCGTGGGCTTCGTCGGTCCCAACGGCAGCGGCAAGAGCACACTTCTCCGGATCCTCGCCTTTCTCGACACGCCGAGCGGCGGTTCCCTGTGGTTCGGCGGACGGACGTTCTGGAACGGCGGTGACGGCGATGCGGAGGGACGGGGAAGCGAGATGTCCCTGGAGAATGCCCGGAGCGAGGTCACGCTGCTCCTGCAGGAACCCTACCTCCTGAAGCGAAGCGTCTTCGAGAACGTGGCCTACGGGCTGCGGGTCCGGGGCGGCCTGTCCGGGGAGGAGATGCGCGAAAGGGTCTTTGGAGGATTGAGGACCGTTGGGCTCGACCCCGAGCGATTCGCCTCTCGCGCCTGGTATCAACTTTCGGGGGGAGAGGCCCAGAGGGTGGCCCTGGCGTCGCGTCTCGTGCTGCGTCCCCGGGCATTGCTGCTCGACGAGCCCACGGCGAGCGTGGACGTGCAGAGTGCGGCGCGCATCAAGGAAGCGGCGCTGCGCGCACGGGATGAATGGGGAACCACTCTTGTGGTGGTGAGCCACGATATCCTCTGGCTGAACGAGGTGGCCGACGAGGTAGTCCATTTCTACGGAGGCAAGATCGTCGGCGTCGGCCCGGAAAACCTGGTCTCCGGCCCCTGGGGGGAAGAGGCGGGAGGAATGGTGCTCCGTCGCCTGACGGACGGCCAGATCCTGCGTGCGGTCCGCCCCCCCGGAGGCGTTTCCACGGAGGCGGTGGCCGCGGTGGACCCGGGCTCCCTTCTCCTCGCCCTCTCCCTCCCCGAGGGTATTTCCGCCCGCAACGCGCTTCGCTGTTCCGTCGCCCAGATGCTCTACGAAAACGGCACCGGACGGGTTCTCGTCAAGGTTGCCGCAGGCGGGCTCTCTCTCTCGGCGCGGCTTACCGCCGAGGCCGTGCGCGAGCTGGGGCTCCATCCCGGCCAGGAAGTCTTGGCTCTCGTCAAGGCCACTGCCTTCCGCTGGCTCTGAGCGCAAGCGCAGGGGGCGGAGCGGAGGGCACGCTTCCTTGTCCGGACGGAGGTGTGAGGGCGCCGAGGAAAAGAATCCGCGGTTTTCGGGAAAGCATTGAGGCGGGGAATGCGAGCTGGCGCTGGTTGCCGCTGGTCGCCGCCGGAGTCCGTGCAGGGTTTTTGCGGTCGGAGAGGAGATTCCGGGATGCTCCGGCACGGTCCAGGCGATGCAGGGTGCCGGGATTGGGATTTTCCGAGAGGCGCAAGGAGGAATTTTCGTGAAATGTGGTTCCTTCGAGTTTTCTCTGCGTGAACTCGCCGGTTCCATGGGCGATTTCGGCACGCTCTTTCCTCTCGCGGTGGGGTACATGGTGACCTGTGGTCTCGATCCGTCGGGTTTTCTGGTCGTGATGGGCCTCGCCAACATCGTCACGGGTCTCGTGTATCGTCTGCCGCTTCCCGTGGAACCCATGAAGGTCCTTGCCGTGACTGCCGTGGCGGGACATTGGCCCCCCTATCTGGTCTTCGCATCGACCTTCACCATGGGGCTCGTGTGGCTCTTCTTCGCCGCCACGGGGCTCATCGACCGCGTCGCCAAGATCACTCCTCCCTCGGTGGTGCGGGGAATCCAGGCCGCTCTTGGGGTGCTCCTCGCCCTGGAAGCGCTGCGCCTCATCGACGGGGACCTGCTGCTCGGCGTCGCCTCGGTTCTCGTGGTGCTCCTGCTTCGGGACAACGCCCGCGCCCCCGCGGCGCTCGTGCTCATGGGCATGGGGGTGATCATCCTCGCCGTGCGGGGGGATCTCGCGTCCCTTCCGGGAATTCGATTCTCGTTGCCTCCGCTGACCGGCTTTGCCCTGGGAGACATGTGGCACTCCCTGGTCCAGGGTGGTTTCGCCCAGATTCCCCTCACGGCAACCAACGCGGTGATCGCCACGTCCGCCCTCATCAGCGAATACTGGCCGGACCGGCGGGTGAGCGAACGACGCCTTTCCCTGAACATGGGCATCATGAACTGCGTCGGGGCCTTTCTCGGCGGTTTTCCTCTCTGTTCCGGCGCGGGAGGACTCGCGGGGCAATACTACTTCGGCGCCAGGACGGGCGGGGCCAACATCATCGAGGGAGTGCTCGAGGTCACGCTCGGGCTCTTTCTCGGCAGTTCGCTGGCACGGCTCTTCGAGCGCTTTCCCGGGGCCATCATCGGCGCCATGATGCTCCTGGTGGGGCTCCAGCTCACCACGTCATTGGTTCTCGTGAAGCGCGACCGGCATCTGCTTCCCCTCCTCGCCACCCTTGCGGTCTCTCTGGCGACGAACATGGCCTTCGGTTTTCTCGCGGGGCTCTTCGCACATCACATCCTGCTCCCGCGCATTTCCGGCGATGAGACAAAATCCGAACCCTGACACGATGCCTTCCGTGTGTCAGGGCAGCGCGTACAGATCCTCCAGAGACAGGGGAGCGGAAAGGATTTCCGTGTCGAGGAGAAAGGTTTGCACGTTTTCAAGATCCTCTCTGTCGGCAGGGCGCAGCGTCGGATCGTAGTCGCAGCGTTCCGCCTGAGACCGGAGGGCTTCAATGGAAAGTCCCGTCTCTTCCGATGCCAGGCGAAATGCTTCCTCGGGGTGCTCCCGCAGAAACGCCACTGCCTCCGCACGGGCCTCGAGAAGACGCCGGATCAGGCCGGGGTGTTTCCGAGCGAAGTCTCCGGTGGTCACGAGATAGGTGATGCCCCCGATCTTTCCCTCTCCGTCCGCGAGAAGACGGGCTCCCGCAGCGGCTGCCCGATCCGCTGCCGTGCCTCCCAGAGCCGCCGCGTCCGTCTTGCCGCCGAGAAGGGCCGTCAGCACTTCGGGTTGCGCCAGGGAAAGCAGTGTTACCGTGGACGGATCGATTCCCTCCTGACGAAGAGCCGCATGCAAAAGCTGATGCGGCAGAGTCCCCTTGGGACATGCCACGGTTTTTCCGGCCAGATCCGCCACGGTGCGGATCTCCGGTGCGGTGGTGAACAATGCGAATGTCTTGGGCGAGCGGGCACTGACGCCGACGATCCGGAGATCGAGTCCTGCGGCCGCGGCAGGCAACAGGAGCGTGCCTCCCAGGGAATTGGCGAAGTCGATGGACCCGGAGGCCAATGCCTGAATCTGCAGCGGTCCCGCGTCGATCTGCCGGAGTGTCACGGTGACGTCTTCCCGGGCGAAGGCTTTTTCCAGAAGGCCGAGCCGTACTTCCAGGATGGCCGGAATGTTCAACATCGCTTTTACATAGGGAACGGAGAGCGTGCGTGCCGTTGCAGCTCCGTTCGAGACGATAGCCGTGAAAAAGAGGACGAGCAGGGCGAAGGGCAGGGAGAGTTTGCATCGCGTGCGCATGGCGAAGACCTCCTTCAACGATGTTCGGCGAGAGATGTCTTGCCGACGATGGCTTCCAGGACCCGGCGACGCAGGGGCAGAAACTCGGGGCAGCCCGTCTCCCTCGGCCGGGGAAGGGCGATGTCCAGGTGGTCCGCGATGCGGCCGGCATCGAGGACCACGATGGTTTCCCCCAGGGCCAGGGCCTCTTCCACGTCGTGCGTGACGAAGAGGAAGGTCTTGCCGGTCCTTTGATGGAGCGCTGCGATCTCGTCCTGGAGACGACGGCGGGTGAAAGAGTCCAGGGCACCGAACGGCTCGTCCATGAGCACCACCTCCGGATCGAGGGCGAGGGTCCGCCCCAGGGCGATGCGTTGCGCCATGCCGCCCGAGATCTGGTCCGGGTAGGCGTCGCGGAATGCCTCAAGCCCGAGCATCGCCAGAATCGACGCCGTTCGGTCGGCGATGGTCGCTTTGTCGAGGCGTCCCTCGAGGGCGAAAGCCACGTTTTCCCCCGCCGTGAGCCACGGCATGAGGCGGGGTTCCTGAAAGACGAACCCCACGGCGGAACGACCCCGGGTCGAGATCTCCTCCGGAAGGAGGATACGCCCTTCCGTGGGTTTTTCCAGTCCTGCGAGAAGGCGGAGCAGGGTCGTCTTTCCGGAACCGCTTCTGCCGAGCACGACGGTGAAACTTCCCTTCGGAAGAAAGAGGGAAAGACCGTCGAGAGCGCTGACGGTTTCCTTTCCGAGGGGATATTTTTTTGTGATGCCCTGGAGGCTAATTCCTTCCGTGGCCGTCGCCTCCTTTCCAGGGAACGAGGTGTTTGGCCAGACGGAAGAAAAGGTCGTCCACCAGAGCTCCGAGAAAACCCATGGTGACGATGGCCACGACGATGATGTCCGACCGGGAGAGCCCCTGGGCGTCGTGAATGAGATAGCCGAGCCCCGACGAGGCGGCGATGAGCTCGGCGCCGATGAGGGCGCGCCAACTGTACCCGAGCCCCAGCCGGAGTCCCGTCAGGATCGACGGAAGCGCCCAGGGAAGACGGATGCGCCGGAGACGTTCTCCCTCGGAGAGGCCGAGGCTGACCCCCACCTCGACGAGGTTTTGATCGCAGCGGCGAATGCCGTCCACAGTGTTGAGGAGGATGGGAAAGAACGCGGCCAGGACGATGATGGCCGTTTTGGATGCTTCCCCGATGCCGAACCAGAGAAGCAGCAGCGGCAGGAGCGCGAGGGGAGGAACGTGACGTAGAAATTCGAGTGTCCCGTTGACGAGCCGTCCGAGGCGCGGCCGGACCCCCAAAAGGACGCCGAGAGGAAAGGCCGTCAGGCAGGAGAGGCCGAAGCCCCAGAAAACGCGCAGGCTGCTGGCGCCGATGTGGCGCAGGAGGTCTCCGCTTCGGATCAGCCTGACCGCGGCTCTTCCCACGGAGGCGGGAGAGGGAAGGAGGAAGGTGTTCCAAAGTCCCAGGGCACTTCCGATCCACCAGAAACCGAGGATGGCGAGAGGAAAGAGCAGTCCTTCAAGCAGGCCGGAAGAGCCTGGAACAGAAGGTCTCCGTTCGGCTTCGGCGGAGACTGGTTGTCCTGTTCTTTCCCTCCCGGTCATGACGGTCGTCGCCTCACTGCGCGGAACAATTCATGTCCCATCGATTCCGCATTTCTCTTCGCTCTCATTCTCCCGAGTTTTCTCCGTGTCTTCGATGGTGTCTTGCCGCATTTTTCCGGTCTCGCCGAAAAGGCGAGACCGGAGAAATGCGGCATTCTGCGTTCTGTCGATCAGATTCCGTGACGTTTGAAATAGTGCGTGTGCAGGAGATGGTGGGACTTCTCTCCCAGCGGTTTGCCCAGAAATTCCTCGTAGAGGCGGATGATGTCCGGGTTCTCGTGGGATTTGCGGCGCGGTTTGCCGAGGTCCTCCCGGTAGAGCGCCTCGGCGCGTTTGCGGACGATCTCCATGTGTCCGTGGTGATAGGGCTGTCCGCCGCCGCCCACGCAGCCGCCGGGGCAGGCCATGATCTCGATGGCGTGGAAGGGCGCGACGCTTCCCGAGCGGACCGCGTCGAGGAGCTTGCGCGCATTGCCAAGGCCGTGGGCGATGCCGATGTGAAGTGCCAGATCGCCCACCTGGATCGTCGCCTCCCGGCATCCGTCAAAGCCGCGGAGCTGGGCGAAGTCCACGTTTTCGAGGGCCTTTCCGGTGGCCCATTCCACGGCGCTCCGCACGGCGGCTTCGATGACGCCTCCCGTCGTGCCGAAGATGACCGCCGCGCCGGTGGATTCACCAAGAGGTTTGTCGAAATCCTCGTCGGGAAGTCCCTGGAAATCGATGTTCGCCCTCTGGATCAGGTGCGCCAGCTCGCGGGTGGAGATGGACATGTCCACGTCGGCGATGCCGCCGGAGGAGAATTCTTCCCGGGAACATTCGTATTTCTTCGCCAGACAGGGCATGACGGAGACGACCACCAGTTTCTCCTTGGGAACGCCGATTTTCTCGGCGAAATAGGTCTTGGCGATGGCGCCGAACATCTGCTGGGGGGATTTCGCCGTGGAGGGAACGTCGAGCAGATCGGGATAGCGGTGCTCGAAGAACTTGACCCAGGCGGGGCAGCAGGAGGTGAGGATCGGCAGGCGGACCGACGTGTCTCCCTGCAGATGTCGGGTGAGACGATCCAGGAATTCGCTGGCCTCCTCCATGATGGTGAGGTCGGCGGCGAAGTCCGTGTCGAAGACATAGTCGAAGCCCATGGCCCGAAGTGCCGCCACCATCTTCCCCGTCACGAGCGTTCCGGGAGGCATGCCGAAGGGTTCGCCGAGGGCCGCCCGCACCGCCGGAGCGGTCTGAACAACCACGACTTTGTCCGGATCGGCGAGAGCCTCGATGACCTTCCATGAATAGTCCCGCTCCACCAGCGCTCCCGTGGGGCACACGGCGGTGCACTGGCCGCAGAACGTGCAGACCGATTCCTCCAGCGGCATTTCGAAGGCGGGGGCCACCACGGCCTTGAAGCCTCTGTTCACCCCGGACAGCACTCCCACGGTCTGAACGTCGTTGCACATGGTCTCGCAGCGGCGGCAGAGAACGCACTTGTCCATGTCCCGGATGAGTGCGGGGGAGACGTCCCGGGCGTAGTGGCTCTGTTCGCCTCCGTCGAAACGGTTTTCCCGAAGGCAGAAACGCTCCGCGAGATCCTGGAGTTCGCAATTGCCGCTCTTGGCGCAGATGAGGCAGTCCTTCGGATGGTCCGACAGGAGCAGTTCGAGAACCGTCTTGCGCGCATTGAGGACCCTGATCGTGTTGGTGCGGACCTCCATCCCCTCGTCCGCGGGAGTGGCGCAGGCGGGAGCGAGGTTGCGCCGTCCCTTGACCTCCACGACACAGATGCGGCACGAGGCGGACTTGTTCACCATGGGCGTTCCCTCAAGGTTCAGGTGGCAGAGGGTCGGCACGTCGATGTCGAGCTTGCGGGCCGCGTCCAGGATCGTCGATCCCTTGGGGACCTCCACGCTTTTTCCGTCTATTTTCAGATGCACCATCGATTCCGGCATTCTACGACCCCTCCGATCTTCACTTCTTGGCGATGGCATCGAACTTGCATGCCGATGCGCAGGCGCCGCACTTGATGCATGTTTCCTGGGCGATCAGGTGAGGTTCCCGCACCTTGCCCGTGATGGCTCCCACGGGGCAGACCCGTGTGCAGAGCGTGCAGCCCTTGCATTTTTCGGGGTCGATGACGAAGGAGAGCAGCGCCTTGCATTTCCCCGAAGGGCAGCGTTTCTCCCGGACATGGGCCTCGTATTCGTCCCAGAAGTTGTCCAGCGTGGAGAGCACCGGGTTCGGTGCGGTCTGCCCGAGGCCGCAGAGGGACGTGTCCTTGATGGTCTGCGCGAGAGAGCGGAGAAGGGCGAGGTCCTCCTCGGTGCCGTGTCCCTGGGTGATCTTCTCGAGAATTTCATGGAGACGTTTGTTGCCCACGCGGCAGGGGGCGCACTTGCCGCAGGACTCGTCCACCGTGAACTCCAGATAGAACTTGGCCACCGAGACCATGCAGTTGTCCTCGTCCAGGACGATCATACCGCCGGAGCCCATCATGGAGCCCGCCGCAACGAGGTTGTCGAAGTCGATGGGCGTGTCCAGGTGCTTGCTCGTGAGGCATCCTCCCGAGGGACCTCCGGTCTGGACCGCCTTGAATTTCTTGCCGTCCCGGATGCCTCCGCCGATGTCGAAGATGACCTCCCGAAGCGTGGTGCCCATGGGCACTTCCACGAGTCCCACGTTGTTCACCTTTCCCGCCAGGGCGAAGACCTTGGTGCCCTTGGATTTCTCGGTTCCGATGGAAGCGAACCAGTCGGCGCCCTTGGTGAGGATCACCGGCACATTGGCGAAGGTCTCCACGTTGTTCACGTTCGAGGGCTTGTCCCAGAAGCCCTTTTCGGCGGGGAAGGGCGGCTTGCTCGTCGGTTCGCCCCGTTCTCCCTCCAGGGAGCGGATCAGGGCCGTCTCTTCGCCGCAGACGAAGGCTCCCGCACCGTAGCGGAGTTCGATGTCGAAGGAAAAGCCTGTCCCGAGAATGTCCTCTCCGAGAAGGCCCGTCTCGCGGGCGTCGTCGATGGCCTTGCGGAGGCGTTTCACCGCGAGGGGATATTCCGCACGGATGTAGACCATTCCCTTTTGGGCGCCGATGGCGTAGCCGCAGATGGCCATGGCCTCCACCACCGAGTGCGGGTCCCCTTCGAGAATGGAGCGGTCCATGAACGCACCGGGGTCGCCCTCGTCGGCATTGCAGATGACGTACTTCGTCCCTGCCTGCTGTTTCGCTGCGAAATCCCACTTGAGTCCCGTGGGGAAGCCGCCGCCGCCCCGGCCGCGGAGGCCGGATTTTTTCATCTCTTCCACGACGTCCTTGGGCGTCATCTCCGAGAGAGCCTTGCCGAGGGCCTGGTAACCTCCCTGGGCGATGTATTCGTTGATGTTCTCAGGGTCGATGAAACCGCAGTTTCGCAGGGCGATGCGCATCTGTTTCTTGTAGAAGCCCATGTGCTTGGAGTCGGCGATATGCTCTTCCGTCTCGGGATCCACGTAGAGCAGGCGTTGAACCTTGCGCCCCTTGAGAACATGCTCGTCCACGATTTCCTGGGCGTCCTCGGGGCGGACCTGGACGTAGAAGGTGTTGTCCGGTGCCACCTTGACGATGGGGCCTTTTTCACAAAAGCCGAAGCATCCCGACAGGACCACCTTCACCTCGTCCTGCAGATTACGGTTTTTCAGCGCGGTCTTCAGGCTCTCCACGATCCGGTCGCTTTGGGAGGAGATGCAGCCGGTACCGCAGCAGACCAGGAGGTGCATTTTGATTTCCGGCATGGGTTGTGGTTCTCCTTTCGCGTCCGTCCGACTCATTCGTGGATGGTCCGGTAGGCTGTGGGAATGATTCCGTCCACCATTTCGCCGCGGAGAATGTAGCTGTCGAGGATTTCCCGGATACGGTCACCCTTGACATTGCCGTAGACGATGGGCTCTTCTCCCGGGCGCGTGATCTCCACGGTGGGTTCCGAGTGACAGTAGCCCATGCATCCCGTCTGGGTGAAGACGATCTCCGTCAGGCCCCGCTCTTTCGCAAGGCGCATGAATTCCGCAAGCGTCTCCCGTGCCCCGGAGGCGATGCCGCAGGTGGACATGCTGACCTTCACCTGCACGAGCCGTTCGATGTTCTGCCCTTTTTCTCGAAGGTCCGTGGCGCTGGTGAGTTCTTTCTGAAGTTTTCTGAGCGCATCGAGGGATTGAATTTTCGACATGATGTTCACCTCCGGATCAGGCTTGGGCGTACTCGGCGAGTATGCCCTCGATGTCCTTGGGCACGACCCGTCCATACACCTTTTCCCCCACGATGACCACCGGAGCCAGACCGCAGGCCCCCACGCAGCGGAGCGTGTCCAGGGAGAACTTTCCATCCTCCGTCACTTCCCCGACGGCAATGTTCAACTGCTTGGACAGTTCCGCCACCACATCCTCGGCGCCTCGGACATAGCATGCGGTTCCCATGCAGACCGAAATGGGAAAACGTCCCTTGGGCGTCATGGTGAAGAAGGAGTAGAACTTGACGACGCCGTAGACTTTCGCGAGGGAGAGTTCCATGTGTTCCGCCACGAATTCCTGAACCTCCCGGGGGAGATAGCCGAAAATCCCCTGGGCCTTGTGGAGGACGGTGATGAGTTCGCCCTTCCGATCCGGAAGTGAGGCGATGAAATCCGCAAGTTCAGTGAAGCGCGGATCCTCTTTGACAGAGCATGTGCACATTGCATGGCCTCCTCTTTTTTCGAATAGGGGGTGGATGGTTTCCGCCTGGGTTCCTTGCGGCGACATGCGTTGGATGCTACGACAATGCCGAAGGAAAGATGTCGGAACCGGCCCTGCAATCCCCTGCATGCACCATATAGTGAAAATTTTCCCTAGTCAAGGCAAAAAAACTCACCTTCCCCCTTTTCTCGAGGCGAATCCCCACATTCGCCTTTCAAGAAGGACGCTCAGGCGATTTTTTACGTGTATCCGGGTTTCGAAGGCGGGAGAAAGCGGAGTGCGTTAAGGAGTCGGATATCGCACGTACGGACCCGAACGAAACATACAACCGTCCTCCTTCCTCATAGAGAGAAATTGGTTCTCATGATACGTGTTGCAGCAAAGAATGCAACCCCGCTTTTTCTTCGAGAAGGGGCAGGTGTTTCCGACGGTCTTCGTCGATTCCACGGGGTACTCCGCGCTCTCGGTTCATTCCCGCGTTGTCGGTGTGTTGCCTCCGTTGAGTCCCTTCCTGAGGGAGGACAGATCTCCCTTGCGGAGTACCGCAATGAGTTCCGCCACCACGGAGATGGCGATCTCTTCGGGTGTCTCCGCCCGGATGGGAAGGCCGACGGGTTGGTAGATACGGTTCAGGTGTGCTTCCGAGACTCCTTCGTCGAGGAGGCGTTTCCGGACGAAGGCGATCTTGCGCATGGAGCCGATCATGCCCACGTAGGCGGCGTCGCAGTGTTCGATGGTCTTTACCACCTCCGAGTCGAGGGCGTGTCCTCTGGTGGCGATGACGACGAAACTTCGTCCGTGCAGCTTCAGCCCTCTGTCGAAAATTTCTTCCAGGGGGCAGGCGATGGTGGTGCCCCAGGGGATGTTTTCGGCGTTGGCGAATTCCTCCCGCTCGTCCCAGACGGAGACACGAAATCCAGCGAACTGTCCTGCCTGGGCAAGGGCTTTGCCCACGTGTCCCGCGCCGAAGATCACGAGCTCCCGTTCCCGACCGACGACTTCCAGAAAGACGGAGATATCACCGCCACATGCGGCGCTGTTCGGATCCGATCCATCGTAGTGAAGCCCTTCCTTGTAAAGGGCGTGATCTCTTTCGGAATCCAGCAATGCCAATGCCTCTCGAATGGTGTGGTGTTCGAAGACGCCTCCACCCACGGTGCCGGAGATGCCTCCGTCGGGGCGCACCCACATGGAGGCGCCCACATTTCGCGGTGTGGAGCCCTCCACGTCGACCACGGTGCACAGAACTCCCGGAACTCCCTTGGCGAGGTCTTTCATGATCTGTTCGAGAATTGCCTGATTCATCGGCACTCTCCGCTCCCTTCGAGTCGAATGAACGTCTCTGAATTGCCCTTTGCTGCGGCGTGTGCCGTCGCAAAGGGATGGTATGTTTCTCCGGCGTTTCGGATGGCGCGGTGACAGTGTTTCAATGTCGTTGTGCTGTTCCCGAGAGGGCCACGTACCGTTTCGAAGGCCTGCCCACGGGTGCTACATCGAAATCGATGGTCACCTGGGATGTCTCGGCGAGATACTCGAGGTAGCGCCGGGTCGTGGAGCGCCCCATGCCGAGATGTTCCGCCGCTTCGGAGGCAGAGAGCCCCCCTGGGGCGTCCCGGAGGAGTCGTTTGACTTTCTCGAGGATGCGATTTTGAATTCCCTTGGGAAACACGCTCGAGTCGGGGGGAATGGCGCCTCGTTTCAGCCCTACCAGGTGATCCAGTTCGTCCTGCCGCCAGGGAGTACGGCGGGTCACCAGTTCTCGATGGAACGTGCGGTATGCCGAGAGCGCTGCCCGGAGACGGGAGGAAAGAAAGGGGCGGATGAGGCAGTCGAAAGCACCCAAACAAATTGCGCCGCGAATCGCATCGGGCTCTTCCGGACGGACAAGGACCACCCAATCCAGCCGGGGATAGTCGCTGCGGGCCTTGCGGAAGCCCTCGAGTCCTCCCAGGCCGGGAAGGGCGAAGTCGAGCACCACCAACTGCGGAGGTTCGTCGGCGAGAAAGGAGAGGAGCGTTTCACCGGAACCGACTTCTCCGACAAGACGGTAGCCGGGTTGCTCTCGAACCAGATCGGCATAGAGGCTTCTCTGGGAGGAATCCTGTTCGGCGACGATTGCGTCGAGAGAATGGGGCACGAACGGGCCTCTCATGGCCGAATCTCCCGGGTGAGGTTGCTTGACCCGGCGATACGCTCGAGCACAGGAAAAACGGCTTCGAAACACGAACAACGATTGCACGGGAAACCGGGCACCATAGGAGGCTTCCTCCTTTCCGCACGGGAGGCGGTCGCGTTTCCACGACAACCCTATCGGTCGACACCCGTGGGCCTGGGCCGTTAGGAACGTCGACTCGGAGGCTCTATCACTTCGAACATACATTATACGTGATCCTCCGAATTCGTGCAATTTTCCCGCATGAGTGGGAAAGGAGTCTCTCTCTTGTGGTCCTGCCTTTTCACAATGGGGCAAAGGAGCATTTTCCCCGGAGCTATGTTTGCATGGCGCGTGGGAACGGGCGGAACTCCATGCAACGAGGGTGTCCGCGTCGCATGCAGGACATCTCTGGCCGCACTTCTCTCCCGAGGAGGCGTGGCGGGGCGTCTTCTCGTTCGGTGCACGGCGAAAGAAGGGGAAGTAGTCGGCTCTCCGGCGCGTCGATCAGGAGCGGAGAACCGCTGCCATGCGCGAGAAGGCTTCCTCCAGTTTTTTCTCGTCCACCGTGCAGGCGATGCGGATGAAGTCACCGCATGTCTCGCCGAAAGCGATGCCCGGGGTGAGGGCGACACCGGCTTCCTCCAGCATACGGAGCGCGAAGGCGTCTCCGTTCATTCCCGTTCCGGAAATATCGGCGAAAAGATAGAAGGCTCCCCTGGGCGGTGCGGCATCGACACCGGGCAGTTCTCTCGCCAGGGACGCGGCGTACCGGGTTCGTCGCCGGTAGGTATCGACGATGGCATGTTCCGCATCCTGAGCCTCGCTCAATGCGAATTCGGCGGCGCGTTGCACCATGCTGTTCACCGAAAGGGTCTGCACGATGGCGAGGAGGTCCATGGGTTTGAGGAGTTCTTCCGGTCCCATGGCATAGCCGATCCGCCAGCCGCACATGGCGTAGGATTTGGAGAATCCTCCGATGGTGAGAGTCCGCTCCCGCATGCCCGGCAGGGTGGCGAAGGGGATGTGACTTCCCTGAAAAACGTAGGACTCGTAGAGTTCGTCGGAGAGAACGCACAGGTCCTGTTCCAGGGCGACGCGGGCGATGCCCTCCAGTGTCGCCCTGTCGAAGACGGCCCCCGAAGGGTTGCAGGGAGAGTTGACGACGAGCGCCTTCGTTCGGCGGGTGACGGCCCGGCGCAGGTCTTCCTCGAGGGGGAGAAAATCGTTCTCCTTCCGGCAGGGGACTGCCACGGGGACGCCCTGATTGTAGCGGACCTGCTGGGCGTAGAAGGTGAAGTAGGGTTCGAGCAGAAGAACTTCGTCACCCGGCTCGAGCAAGGTCTGAAAGGCGAGCCAACACGCCTGGGAACCACCGGTGGTGACGAGGATCTCCTCCGGATCCTGGACGAAGCCGTATTTAGCTGCCCAACGGCGGCTGACGGCCTCTCGGAGGCTGAGGTTTCCTCGGCTCTGGGTGTAATGCGTCTCACCGGCCAGCCCGGCCTGGCGGGCCGCTTCCACAATGCGCGGATCGGTGGGAACGTCCGGTTCGCCGAGGGTGAGGTTGACGAGTCCCGTCCGTTTTGCTGCGGCCTTGAACATTTTCATCATCGCCGAGGGTTCGAGTCGGGAGAACCTCACGGCAACGTGTTGTTTCAGGCTCACGGTGTCCCCGCCCCCTCCTCGGCGCCGTTTTTCGCTGCCTTTCGGGCGGCCCGCTCGGCCCGCATGGCGGTCTTCTTCGCGTGAGGGTCTCCGTGGGCGGGTACGATGCAGACGAACACGAAGTCCTCGTCCCCCGGGTTCTCGAAGACGTGTTCCACGTCGGGGGGGACACGTCCCCACCGTCCTGCCTCGAGGTCGATCGGTTCACCCTGGACCACCACGCGGCCGTGTCCCTTGAGGGAGAGCACGAAGTGATCCCAGGCATGTCTGTGCGGAGGAATTTTCTCCCCCGGAGGCAGGGTGAAATGGCGCATCACGTAGTCGTCCCAGAACTGTCCGGGGCCGAAGATGATTCGTTTCCGCACGTTCGGAGCCAGTGCGGAGGCATCCCAGAGGGGCAGATCCTCGACGAGTCCTCCCTGTCCGACCTTCGTCTCTTCCGACATGTCCTGTCGCCTCCTTTTCACGGAGTGGTGCGACCGGGAGATGCGGTCCCGTCGTTGCACGGTTCCGCATCTCCCGGAGAAGGATCCGAACGGATCGTTGATGGAACCCGGGGCGCCCGTCTCGGAGACGGAGCGCCGAGCAGGTTATTTCTTCATCGCCGCGAGGATTTTCTCGGCGGTGATGGGCAGGTCCTTCACCCGGGCGCCCACGGCGTTGCAGATCGCGTTCCCCACCGCCGCGTGCGGCGCGGAGAGGGGCATCTCGCCCGTCCCGGCAGCGCCGAAGGGGCCGAATTCCCGGGGGGTTTCCATGTGGATCAATTGAATGTCGTCGGGAATGTCCTTGATGTAGGGCAACCCGCAGGTGAGGAGGTTGTTGTGGGTCTTCACGTCCACGAAGTCCTCCTTGATGGCGAGGCCGATGCCCTGGGCGATGCCGCCCATCTGCTGGCCGTCCACGACGAGGAAGTTGTTGATCTTGCCCACGTCCCCGCAGAGGGTGAATTTCTCGACGGTGGTCTTGCCGGTCTTGACTTCCACGGCCACTTCGGCGAGGAAGATGCCGAACATGTGGTTGGCGAAGGGATATCCCTGCCCCGTCGCGCCGTCCATGTCGGTGCAGTGCTGCACTTCTCCCTCGTTGTTGCGGAGCGTTGCCTTCCAGTAGCCTTCGTAGAAGGTGGGAATGCCCTCCGCGATCATTTCGTCGTAGGTGCGGTAGGTTCCGTCATCCCGCCGCATGGCGTCGAGCAGTTTCCGGCAGGATTCGACGATGGCCATTCCCACCATGACCTGGCTGCGGCTCGCCGCGGCGGCGCCGCTGTTGGGAGCCTTGGCGGTGTCGCTCAGCACCAGCTTGATCTGCTCCGGTTTGATGCCGATGGGCTTGAGTGCCTCGTGGGCGGTGCCCACGCAGCCGATATCCGCGCCCTGTCCGTGGTCCTCCCAGGTGTTGTAGAGGATCACGCCGTCCCTGGTGAGCTCGATGTTGCTGTTCGCCTCGTCCGGGCCGTCATCGTTGGAGTTGTAGATGCCGAAGGCGATGCCCACGCCCCGTTTGACCTCGTCGGTGGAGAGAGCGGCGGCGCGCTTTTTGGCGATGTTGTAGTAGGGGCGGATACGGGTGACCATGGCCTGGAGCGGATAGACCTCGGACTTCTGTCCGCTCGGGAGCGTGTCTCCCGGACGGATCAGATTCTTCTCCCGGAAGTCCAGGGGATCCATGCCGCACTTCTCGGCGAGCATGTCGATAGCGGTTTCGCCGCCCCAGTAGGTCTGGGGTGCGCCGTAGGCGCGGAAGGCACCGCACCAGCGGTGGTTGGTGAAGAAGGTGTAGCCGCATCCCCGAAGGTTGTCCACGTGGTAGGGAGCCAGGAAGAACTGGCCGCCCTTGTTGGTGAGGTCCTGGCTGGACTCGGAGTAGGGGCCGTGGTCCACATACCAGGTGTGCTCGCCGCCGACGATCTTGCCGTTCTCGTCCGCGCCGATGCGGATCTTCATGAGGAAGGGGGAGCGCTTGGGCGTCCGCACGATGTGCTCCTTCATGTCGAGGCGCATGTAAACGGGGCGTCCCGTGGCGAGCACGCATGCGGCGAGGAGGGGTTCGTTCGTGGGGGCGACCTTGTAACCGAAGGAGGCACCCATGTTGTTCTGGATCACCCGGAGCTTGGATGGCGCGAGGCCGATGCCGCGGGAGATCATGAGCTGATGGCGGTAGACGCAGATGCTTTTGGTCTGCAGGGTGAGGCGCCCTTCTTCGTCGTAGTAGCCGAAGCCGCAGTCCGTTTCGATGGTCAGATGAGGCTGGCGGCTGCTGTAGAATTCGTCCTCCACCACATGCGCGGCCTTGTCGATGTCTGCTTTCGGATCGTCACCCTTGATGAGGGGGCGCTTGTTGAAGCAGTTCCGGATACCGTCGATTTCCTCGATCTCGTCGTAGACCTTGGGGGCGTCGGGTTTCATGGCGTCCTTCACGTGGAGAAGGGCGGGCAGTTCCTCCAGATCGACCTTGACGGCCGCGGCGGCCTCCCGGGCCTGTTTCTCCGTGGCGGCGCAGACGATGGCCACGCATTCGCCCCACTGGCGGATCTTGTCGCCCTCTTCGACGATGATTCGCCGCTCCCATCCGTCCGTGGTGGCCGTGGGAGACCCCACCTGACCGCGGATGCGGTTGGTTCCCTTGTTGGCGAGAAGATCTTTGGCGGTGACGATCTTTGCGACGCCGGGCATTTTTTCCGCGGCGGTGAGGTCGATCTTTTTCACTTTCGCGTGATGCGTCTCCGGGCAGACCGGTACGGCGAAGAGTGTCTCCTCGGGAAGCTTCAGGGCCGTGTCGTCGCCGAAGTCCCATGTTCCGGTGGCTTTGTAGACTCCGCTCGGCCGCGGGTAGGTACTTCCCCATACGGACTGGCCGGGTTTGAGCATCTTCGCCAGGTCTTCCATTTCCTTCTCGCCCCGGAGCACCGCCGCCGCCTCCATGACGGAATCCACGATCTGCTTGTAACCGGTGCAGCGGCAGGCTGTCCAATGTTTCTGGAACCAGTCCCGGACGTCCTCCCTCGTGGGGGAGGGATTTTCGTCCAAAAGTCCCTTGGCGGCCATGATGAATCCGGGTGTGCAGAAGCCGCACTGGATTGCGCCGCAGACGATGAAGGCCCACTGGAGTGCGTGGAGCTTCGTGGGGGTGCCGATGCCCTCGATGGTGAGGATTTCCGCGTCTTCCGGGATGCTCTTCCATGGAACGATGCAGGAGCGGACCACCTTGCCGTCTACAATGACGTTGCAGGCCCCGCACTGGCCGCAGCCGCACCCGATCTTTGTTCCCGTGAGACCTAGCTGGTTTCGGATGATCTTGGCGAGCTTCTCCTCCGGATCCGCGATGACGCGATTTGGGATTCCGTTGACCCGAACCGTCTTGACGTGATACTTCTGCATGGCTCTCCGTGCCTCCTCGCAAATGGTGTTGGCCTCTTCCTGGTTCCTGCCGCAGGGCATTATGCCAAGCTCAGTATGCGGAGTACGTGTTGGAGAGACAAGATTTTGTGCGAATTGTGCTCCATTTTGACCCGTTTTGGCCGGGAGGCATTGCGGGAAACCTTTCACCGCAGGGGTTGACAACGAAGGAGTTGTTGGGTAATGTAATGAATAAGGTGAAAGAGTATTCAGTATACAAAACCTCCGAGCCGGATCTTCCTAAGGGTGCGTAGTCGCCTAGGGAAACCGGACGACAGGGTACACCCGGAAACGGATGTGCCTCCCGCTTTCGGAAAGGAGGATGCGTCGGCGCTTTTCCTTCTCCGTGCCCTCGGGGAAGAAATGTCGTGTGCATCTTCCCGGCGGGACCCCGCAACGGAAAGAGGCACGCATTCATGACGACTCGATCTCTCCTTCGCTCGGAACTGCTGACGGGCAATCTTGACGACCTGCCCGCCCACATCCTTTCCTCCCTTGCACCGGAGGCCACGAAACGGATGGTCTTCGCCCCGGGACGCCATTGGGACGATTATGTGTTGCGCTATTTCACCCTGCCTCCCGGCTGTGCAACGCCCTCCCACCGGCACGAGTGGGAACATCTGGTGGTCGTTCTCCGCGGGCGAGGCAGGATGACGGTGGAGGACATGCAGATATCTCTGAACCAGGGAGCCTGGGGCTATGTCCCTTCCGGAGCGGAGCATGTCTTCGAGAATTCCGGCGAGGAAGAAGAATTTGCCTACCTCTGCATCGCCCCAGTCGAGGCGGATCCTCACGCCATCAAGACGCTGCGCAGAATCCCTTCCAAGGAACGGAGAGACCCCGGGGGCGGAGGGTTCTTCTGAGTGGTTGCGTTGTTCGTGTGTCGTTCCGGCAGAGTCACTGTTTCCGTTCCGTGCCGCCCGAGCCCTTTCTTTGTCGGTTATTTCCGGAAAGCCCTCTGTCGCCGGAAAGAAACCTTCTTCCGGAAGGGCTGATACCTCTTCTCTCCGTCACGTGAACGGATGAAGTGACCGGAGACGCAGGAGGACCTGTGCCTGCGCTCCGGGGAGGAGATATGCGTCCACCGCCTGTTCCCGCCCGATTTCCCCGTACAGGAGCGTACCGTTCACATCCAGAGCGACCGAGACCACGTCGTCCCTTTCCACGATGCTGCGCACGGAAGCGGAAAACCGGTTCAGTTCAGGCCCCGGCGGGGCTGTTCTTCCCACCTCCACGTCTCTTCGGGAGACCAGAAACCGGGAAAAGGGTCTTCCCTCGTCGGGCATCAGGAGCGTCCCTCCGGCCCACTCCGCCTCGATCACGCCTTTGAATGGGCGCCCGCGTTCCCGACAGGGGAGGATGTTCGGTGCGCCGAGGAAGGATTCGGCCGCTTCCGCCTCCGCCTCGTCTCTTTCCGGTGAGGCGGAGACGGGAATGAGGTGCCCCACGTGCATGACGAAGAGATGTTCCGTCAGGTCCTTCGCCTCGGCCAGGTCGTGCGTCACGAGAATGGTCGTGAGTCCCAGCTCTTTTCGCAACGCGCCGAATTCATCGCGGAGATGGTGTGCGGTTCGGTGGTCCAGCTTGCTGAACGGTTCGTCCAGGAGGAGAAGCGCCGGGGAGGAGGCAAGGGTTCGGGCCAGGGCTGCCCGTTGTCTTTCGCCGCCGCTGAGGGTGGCGGGTCTTCTGTCGGCGAGGTGGGAGATGCGAAGCCGTTCGAGGATGTCCGCCGCCTGCCGTCTCCGCTCCGCACGGGTGTTCCGAACGCGCTCCATGGCAAGAAGGAGGTTGGCTTCGACGGACATGTGGGGAAACAGGTAGGGATCCTGGGCCAGGAATCCCATGTTGCGCCGGTGGGGTTCGACGGAGCGGATGTCTCTGTCGTCGAGACGGATGGTTCCCGTGTGTCCGTCGAGTCCGGCGATGATCCGGAGAAGGCTGGTTTTACCAGCCCCCGAAGGTCCGACGACGGCGCATGCTCCCTTTGGGGGGACATGCATGCACACGTTCCGGACGAATCGGTTGCTCACGTCGGCGAGGGTCAGCCCGGCCATCGGGAGTCCTTTCCTGAAAGGGTGTCGTTCGACGACGTGCGGTGCAGCATGCGTGTGCACAACAGGAAGGCGAAGGCCGTGCCGAGAAGGACGAGCGAACATGACAGGGCGATGCCCAGTTCACCGCTGGAGATGTTGAGATAGACCGCGATGGGGAGGGTTTCCGTGCGAAAACGGGTGGCTCCGGCCACCATGAGGGTCGCTCCGAACTCTCCCAGGGTGCGTGCCCAGGCGAGCATTATTCCCGAGAGGAGCGATTTCGCCGCCAGAGGGATGTTGATGCGGAAAAAAACCTGGAGAGGCGAGAGCCCCAGCATGAGCGCCGCCTCCTCGTAGCCTTTGGGGACCGAGGCGAAGGCCGCCTGGGCGCTCCGAAGCACGATGGGTGTTGCCACGAAACTTTGGGCCACCACGGCTCCCCAGGGGGTGAGAATGAAATGGATGCCCCACCGTGCGAGATGCCCCCCCAGAAGGTCCCTGCCGAGAAGGAAGAGGAGTCCCACTCCGGCGATGAGAGGCGGCATGGCGAGAGGAATGTCGAGGAGCGTCTCGAGGAATTCCTTTCCGGGGAAAGTGTGCCTGGAAAGGAAATATGCCGCCCCGATGCCGATGGAGAGTGCTGCGAACATGGCGGCGCAGGATGTTGTCAGGGAGAAGCGCAGCGCGAAAAGAGTCTCCGGATGGACCAGGGAACGCGCCAACTCTTCCGGGGAAACCTGCCCGATCAGGGCGGCGAAGACGCCGCCCACGATCAGGCTGAAGAAGAGAAGCGGCAGGATCAGGACCCGGTCCAGAAGGTTCATGGAATGAAGGAGCCGCACGTCACGGCAGCGGCGAGAACCCGTGGGAGAGGAACACCGCAACCGCTTCGGGAGAACGGAGGAATTCCGCCAGCTCCAGTGCCTCCTCCGGATGGCGGGAGGTGTTCAAAGCGGCGATCGTGACGATCTCCGGCGTGTACCATGCGGGGTCGATGTCGAAGAAGACGAGCGCGTCCTTCGCCTGAACCGCATCGGACCTGGCAAGGATGGCGGCGTCCACGTCCCCTTTGGTCACGTAGAGGGACAGTTGTTTCACCGTTGCGGCCCGGACGACGGTGTTCGCGAGAATCGCATCTTTTTTGTCCGAGTGCGAGAGGATCTCCTCCGCGGTCCGCCCCAGAGCCATTGCCTTGGGGTCGCCGAGGCCGACCCGCACACCGGGTTTTGCCAGATCATCGACGGTGGTTATCTCCCCGGTTTTGCTCGGATGCACCGCAAGGACCGGAGGATGGAGGACGATGGAAAAGGAGTGCGTCACGAAGCCGTCCTTCGCGAGCTGTTCCACGAAGAACGCGGAACCGGAAAGGAAGAGGTCTCCCTCTTTCGTTGCCTTGAAACGCACCAGGGATTGGCCGGACCCCGCGTACTCCACGGCGACATTCACGCCGCCCTTTTCCCGGTAGGTGCGCAGGAGTTCCTCCACGGGCTGCCGGAGTCCTGCACCGCAATGCATGTACAGCTCCTTCGTCGTGGCTCCAAGGGGCATCGCACTCCCCAGGCACAGAAGAAGCATCAGAAATCCGGCGGAAAGCCGCACGCGGGTGAGACGCATGAAACGCATACAGAACCTCTCCCTTCAATGATGGATAGTGAATGTCCTTCGTGTGTTCCGTCCTGTCGAGGCAGTCCCAACGTCCCCCGGTTGATTCCGCTCACGAAGACTTGGGACAGAAGCGCTCCCACCCCATCAGGTGGGCCGCGCCGGCGATGGTTGTTCCATAGAAGAGCACCGGTTTGTCCAAGAGAAAGTCCCCGATGGTGTCGTTCACCAGGGGCGTTCCGGTGACAAGGAGAAGCTCCGCCCAGGCCACGGCGTCGCTCGCCGTTTCCGGCCCCTCCACGGGAACCCCGAACTTGGTGTTCCCCAGGTTGTCCGGGTCCAGATCGAGGAGGCGGAGAGGAAACAGTGGGGCCAGCGCCTCGACCATGCGGGGCTGAAAGCCAACCTGGGTGATCTTCACCGCGCCGAATCGTTCCCGGAGTTGTGGAGCCAGTTCGGACGCGCAGGCGCGGGGATCCTCGTCCCGACAGTGGACGGTGTTTCCGATGAGTCCGAGATGCTTGAGAACCGCGTTGAGTGCAGCGACGAAGACCGCACGGCGAAAGGTGTTTTCCGGTGGGGTGGCGAGGAGGCTCTCCAGTGTTCCCTCGTAATTGCCGTAGTGGTCCGTGAAGGCCTGTCCCCGGGCGTCCCGAAAGGTTGCCTGAAGAAGGCGCTCTTTTCCCTTCTGCAGCGGGAAATCCTTGTCCTCGGGAGTGCCGATGGCCTCTTCCGTGGAAAGGGGTGCGGCGCAGACGCGCACCGTCTCCCCCAGAAGCCCTTCCCTCCGACAGATCGCCGTCAGGCGCTGACGGAGAATTTCGTGCAGTGCGGACATGAAGTTCACCTCGGATTACGGAGAAAGTATGACGATAACCGCTTTTCTCGCGCCCTGTGAATCCCCTCTCTCCATCCTCATGGCAGGGAGCGGAAGAAAGAGGGGCAGAGGGGCGAATGGGTGAAATCGGTATTGCCCGGTTGTGGATGGCCGTACATATCATGCAACTGAATTGCATTACGTAGTGTAGGAGCAAAGTCGATTTCTGTCCAGAGGCGGATCCTGGGCTGAAAGCATCCTTCCGGCCTTTACGGAAAACCGAGGGGAATGCTTTTGAACGGGGTGCGGCGTTCCTTGTCTCGATGCGCGGGGGACGATACGGTGTGGAGTGCGGGGTGTTTCCTCCGACACGTTGCGAGGAAGCGATGAAGCAAGGAGGAATGGGCCACCCGTTCGTGCGGCGGGTGGCCCGTTCCTGTGCATGGAGCGGCGGAGCGGAGTGGGCCCCAGGTTTGGCTGCGGTGATGTTTACTCGCTCTGGAGAAAAGGATAGGTGAAATCCCTGGGCGGAAGAAGCAGTTCCTTGATGGTGCGCAGGGATGTCCAGCGAAGCAGGTTGTAGGATGACCCCACCTTGTCGTCGGTCCCCGAGGCGCGCGCGCCGCCGAAGGGCTGGTCTCCCACCATGGCGCCGGTGGTCTTGTCGTTGATGTAGAAATTGCCTGCCGCATGGCGCAGAAGATCCTCCGCGGCAAGGATGGCCTGCCGGTCCGTGGCGAAGATGCTTCCCGTCAATCCGTAGGGAGATGTGGCGTCGCAGAGGCAGAGCGTTTCCTCGTATTTTTCGTCGTCGTAGAGATAGACAGTCAGCACGGGGCCGAAGAGCTCCTCCTCCATGAGGCGGAATTTCGGGTCCGTCGTGAGGATCACCGTGGGTTCCACGAAGAATCCCCTGCTGTCGTCACAAGTACCCCCGTAGACGATTGTCGCGTCCTGGTGGTTTTTCGCGTAGGCGATGCTCGAACGAAGCGTCTCATAGGATGTTTTGTCGATAACCGCGCCCATGAAATTTCCGAAATCCTCGATATCGCCCACCTTGACCCGGGAGAGCTGGGAGTGCAGCTCCTCCTCGATGCTTCCCCAGAGGGATTTCGGGATGTAGGCCCGGGACGTGGCGGAACATTTCTGCCCCTGGTATTCGAAGGCGCCCCGGACGAGTGCGGTTGCCACGACCTGCGGGTCCGCCGACGCGTGCACCATGGCGAAATCCTTTCCTCCGGTTTCACCCACGAGGCGAGGGTAGTTTTTGTAGGTTTCGATGTTCGCCGCCACGGTTTTCCAGATCCGCCGGAAAGCCCCGGTGGAGCCGGTGAAGTGGACTCCCGCGAGATCGGGATGGGTCAGCAGCAGCTCCATATCCTTGGAGTCGCCGGGGAGGAAGTTGATGACTCCGTCCGGAAGCCCCGCCTCAAGGAAGACCCGCATGACGAAGTGGGAGGAAAAAACACCCGTGGAAGCGGGTTTCCAGAGGATCGTGTTGCCCATGAGAGCTGGCGATGCGGAGAGATTACCGCCGATGGCGGTGAAATTGAAGGGGCTGACGGCGAAGACGAATCCCTCGAGAGGGCGGTAGTCGAGCCTGTTCCAGGCGCCTTCTCCCTGATGGCCGGGCTGGACCGAATAGATCTGACGCATGTTGTGCACGCCGAAGCGAAGAAAATCCGAGAGTTCGCACGCGGCTTCGATTTCCGCCTGGTGGGCGGTCTTGCTCTGTCCGAGCATCGTCGCCGCGTTCAATGTCATGCGGTAGGGTCCGGAGATCAGCTCCGCGGCACGAAGAAATACGGAGGCCCTGTGGTGCCAGGGAGTCCTGGACCATGTTTCCCATGCCGCCCGGGAAGCCTCCACGGCCTGCCGGAGTTCCTCCGGGCCCGCCTTGTGATAGGTGGCGAGCACTGTGCCATGTTCGTGGGGAATTCGAATTTCCCCCAGTCTGCCGGTGCGGATTTCTTTTCCGCCGATCACGAGAGGAATTTCAAGATGCAGAGAGCGCAGCTCCTTCAGTGAACGACGCAGGGCTTCCCGCTCCGGGGAGCCCTGCGCGTAGGAAAGGACCGGTTCGTTTTTCGGCGGCGGAACGACAATAACTCCGTTCATGAGATTTCCGACCTCCCAATTTTTTCGTATCGGCACACACTCTCTCCGAAAGAGTGCAATGTGGGCAACCGTGTACCGGGAAGGATGATACATCGGGTCTGGAAAAAATGCAAGTGAGTTGCATTGCATCCAAAATATCTGAAAAACGAAGGAGTTTATCCGGATCATGACTTGGGAAACCCCAGCCTGGGAAGAGTAACACGAGGCCGATCGGTTCCATATGTGGCTCGGAGAATTTTTCGGGAGAAGCGTGCCTCTCGGAGTGCGTGGTGTGTCGGGAATGAAGGCTCCGGTGGAGGACGTCATGGAGAGGGTTCTCTGTTCGTGCGGAAGGCAGTCCTCTTTCTGTACGTGGAGCGGTGGTGTGAAGTGGATTCCAGGTCCGATTCGGGTGTGTCTCGCTGTGGGAAAGTCGAAGCACTCCCTTGCCTTTGGCCTGTCGCCGGGAAAGGACCCATCCCATTCGACGGGGATCTGTCGGCAACACCGATGCCCCGGAGAGGTCTCGGGCCTTGTGGAGGCATATGGAATGCTTTTACATGCCCTATGTGCATTTCAAGGGGAGTACTCAGGCCAGGATGGCGTCGTCATGGTTACGGCAAAAGGGGGGAGGCTGCGGTTGCGGATGCCGCAGCCTCCAGTGGCATAAGGGCACCAAACAAAAAAAGCCCACTTCCCCGCGCAGGAAGTGGGCATGCCCACATCGTGTCCTCCTTTCCAGCGGGAGGCATACCCGTTTCCGGATATACCCTATTGGCTCGCGTTCCATGGGTGTCACCTTTAGGAAATGCGAACTCGGAGGTTTTACGATATCGTTTTTGCTCACGGCGTACCTTACCGGAAACGACAGGGCTTTGTCAAGCCTTGTGTTCTCATCGGAATGTCAGGGCATCTTGCCTTTTTTCCCGTTTTTCCGAAGCGCCGGAAAACGTTTTTACGGAAAGAGCGCGTCCATGATTTGGGGCGGTCCGCCCCGTTTTCCGATGCGGTGTGTTGGTTCACTCCCTTTAGCTTCGATTGTTGCGAGGGGATGACCTGTCTTGTCCCCGGCGGTTTCTTTACACAAGATGACGCACACGACCTCTACATTCCGGGATGCCCTCTCGTGGTGTGACCGGAAAAGCGGGAGATCGTGCGACGATCTCCCGCTCGTCTTCGCTCGGTGTCGCGGGTTTCCGGAGCCGGATCGGCGAACCTCGCCCGGGAAATCACTCCCGGAAGATGCGGGTCCCCACGTGCTCTCCCGCGAGGGCTCTGGTGATGTTTCCCTCCTCCATGCCGTTCACGATCTGGATGTGCTCCAGCACCTCGCTGCGCTGAAGGATTTCCAGGCAGGGGCGTTCCACCACCAGATCGTCCTGGTCCTTGTCGAGGAGTGTTTTCGCGCCGATCTCAGGAATGAACGTCGCCTTGGGGTCCTTTTTGGGATCGTCCGTAAAGAGCCCCTTTTCGTCCTTGATGAAGATGCAGGAGCGTGCTCCGATAAGATCCGCCAGGAGAATCGTTCCCACGTCCGTGCGATAGATGGGGATGCGTCCCGTCTCCGGAGGGATGGCGAAGTAGTCGTAGGGGGGCATTCCGTGCATGACGGGAATGCACCCTTGACTGAAATAGGTGGAGAGCTTCACGATCTCGTCGTGGCCGATCTTGATGCCTCCCCAGGGAGAGAGGAGCATGGCCACGAGGAGGGCGTTCTGCTCCGAGACGGAGCTGCCGAATTTCGCGATGACCCCCGTGGGCATGCCCAGCTCGAGGCCGATGGCGTAGATATGTCGACTCCTGGTTCCTCCGCCGGTGGTGAGAAGCATCTTGTGTTTCGCCTTGTTGGCCGTGATTTCCCGGATGATGCCCGGCAGGGCTTTCACTCCCCGGTCGCAGATGGATTGCCCGCCGACCTTGAGAACGTGCACGTCGGGAAAGAGGCGTACCTGAGGTGCCAGGGGGAGAGATTCCACGAAACGTTTGCTCACGAGGCTTTCCCCCATGAGTTTGCTCTTCACGTGAAGACGTTTGCCGTCTCGGTCCCGCTGCAAAGCCATCGTCGATCTCCTTTCGCGACAGAAGCGACGGGCGGAGCGCTTCCGCGCGCCGCCCGCGATGTGTGTCAATGCGGTGGTGTTATTCCACGTCCTTGGGGCCGCCGCCGCACCCTTCGCCGGAACCACCCTCGAGTTTCACGAGTTCGGCGCCGGCCTCCCGGGCGATCTGCTCCAGTTCCTGTCTGCGCAGATGTTGTGCGAAGAACGCCACATCTGCCCCCAGAGCCGCGACGACACGAAAACGGGGGCGTCGCTCCTTTTCCTCGATTTTTCGCCGTTCCCTGTAGAAAATTTTCCCTGCCACGGTAATCCCCCCTTGGTTCTCTCGTCTTTCAATCCGGAACGTGTTCGTCCGGTGTGCCGCCGGGCTTTGCCGCCGTTGTCCGCCTTTCCCGGCGAAGGGCGGGACGGTGGATGCCGTCGTCCTCAAGGATGTGCAGGACCGCGCAGCCACCGAGAAGCATGGGACGCAGCCATCCCCCGGTGACGACAGGAGTTTTCGGGGCTGGTGTCGCGGCATCCCGGTCGAGAAGACACACGTGAATGCCTGAGGCTTCCAGTTCCTCCACGGAGGTTGTCTCGGGAAGCGACCGGAGGCGACTGAATTCGATGAAACGTCCGTTCCATCCCCGGGCGGTGAGCCCAACTGCCGCTGCAGCGCCGATGACGCCTCCGTTCGTGCCGCCGTGTCCGGAAAGGTGCGCCTCTCCTGCCGCCCGATAGGCTTCCGCCTGGGTCACGACGGAGCGGGTTGCCAGAGCTCCGAACACCGCCAAGGTGGCGAGGGCGGGGTCGTCTTCACAGGCGACACAGAGCCCCGGGTCGCTTCCGGGAAGGGCGAGGTGTTCCAGATGTATCACGGCGAGCCGGATGAGTTCGGGGAGGATGCCCCGCCCCGGGGCGTCAACGACGGCACAGGCGGAACTGTTATGGGACGTGTAGGGGATCTCCGGTGCCACCAGAAGTTGCTGGCGAACCACCCCCCATAGGGTACATCCTTCCGGAAGCGCATCGCCGAACCAGCGGACGAGCTTTCCCGTACCCCGATCCGCGTCGGGCATGTCTGTGTCGTCGAAACCCAGATAGACTCGTACCGCCATACGGTTCCTCCTCGCCGGCAGTTCCGGCGTGTTGTGTCGTATTTTGATCGCTTTTAAAAAGAGTGTAGCATACCGACTTGTTTTTCGGAACGGCGATGCCCGTTGATTGCGCCGCGAGGAAAAAAGCACGCTTTTCGGAGCAACGCGCCGGAAAATGGTCCGTCGTTTCGGGAATGTGTTACGGAAAATGTATACGAAGGGATTGACGCGCTTCGATGGGGAGCGATAGGATAAACCGTTCTTCGGAGGATCGCGGTCCGGCTCGGGGCGGCGGAAAATCCGAGACGGAGGAGTTTTCGCAAAATATGCTGGAGGTGTTGTGTTTGAGTTCGCTGAGTCTGATTATTTCCTTCGCTCCATGGATGGTGCTGAAATTCGTTTCGAACCTGCCCTTTGCGGACCCGCTGACGATGCTGAAGATCGCCCTTTCGCTCGCGGCCATGATCAGCCTGTATCAGTCGCTGAGGAGTTCCGTCCGGGGATTCATCTTCTGGGGGACCATCGCCTTCTTCGCCTTCAGCCTCGTCTCGGTGGTGGCGCTGACGAACATGTGGGTCATCTCCCACCTCGGGCTTCTCGCCCAGTTGAACCTGAACGTCATCGCCTGGGGATCGCTGCTGTGCAGGCGCCCTTTCACGATTGATTACGCCAAGCTGCACGTGCCGCAGGAGCTGTGGACCCATCCGCGGTTTCTGCGCAAGAACTATCTCATCACGGGGATCTGGGGAGTCTATTTCCTTCTCGGCCTTGCCTTGGCCGAGATTCGGATCTACGAGCCACAGGTGAGCCATATCCTGCTCGAGGTACTCGACAACGGCCTCATGCTCGGGGCGGTGCTGCTCACCTCTCATTTTTCGAAAAAAGGAAAAGGGGCATACACGCCCTCCGAATCGGGCGAATCCGTTCCCGCGTCGGCGGATTGAGCCGCGAGAGCCGCGGGTTTTTCTCTCGGGCGGTGCGGGGAACTCCCGCGTGTTTGCGGGCCCGATGCGGTTTTCGGGAGACAAAAGATGGAAGAGGGGTTCCCACTCAAGGGAACCCCTCTTCTGTTTCTGTCGTGTCTTCGTAGGATCTTCTCCTGCGCTGTGCCATCCCGGAGAACAGGTTCCGCCGTCCGCGGCCCGACCTGGATTTTCCTCCGGCTTGTCTCTCCGCCTCTAGGGCAGAATGGCGAAAACCCTGGCGGGGAACCCCGAGCCGAAGAAGGGCTTGGGGAATGTGACCACCACGAGGGCGCCTGCTTCGGGGACCTTGTCCAGGTTGGCGAGCAGTTCGATCTGGTATTTGTCCTGGCCGAGAATGTAGGCCTCGCAGGAGTAGTCTCCCTTGGAGGTGGAGACGCCCGGATCGGTGTCGGTGGTCTCGTGGCCGGAGGCGGTGATCTTCCGCTCCTCGTAGAGGTATTTCAGTGCGTCGAGACTCCAGCCCGGATAGTGGGCGGTTTCGTCCTCTCCGGCATTGCGCATGGCCGCCGGATCGGGCCAGCGCTTGGACCAGTCGGTGCGCAGCGCCGCGAAGGCTCCCTCGGGAATCGGGCCGTGTTTCTTTTCCCAGGCTTTCACGTCCTCAAGGGTGAGCACGTAGTCGGGATTGGCCGCGACCTGTTCGTGCACGTCGAACACCACGAGGGGGAGCAGCATCTCCTTCACGTCGATCTGGTCGATGGTACGCAGTCCCTTGATGAAATGCGCGGGAGGATCACAGTGCGTTCCCCACTGTCCCACGTGGCAGAAGACCTGGGCGAAAAAGCCGTGCCCCACGGAGCCGACGCCCTTGTCGTACCAGTAGATGGTCTCGCGTTTTTCCGCGGGAAAGCCCGGCCAGTGGGGGATGTCCGGATCGAAGGCGTGGGTGAGATCGACGAACTCCTTTGTCTTGAGGATCCGGTAGATCTCCGAGAGGGAAGGTTCCGCTGCGGTGGCGTTTCCCGCGAGGACAAGCAGGAGGGCAAAAGCCGCCAGCAAAGCGAGAAGCCGCAACAGCGCGCCGTTTGCCCCGCGAGGATGCGTGGCCTGGAAGAGGAACATGATTCTTCATCACCTCCATGAACGATAGGGCTCTTCTTTCCGAATCTCCGACTGCGTCTCTGAAGGGGTTCTCCGTACTCCCTTCCATGTGCGGGCGTCCCCTCGCGGGGGGAGAACGTCCCTCGGCAAGGGATTTCTTCCGGAGGTCCCGGGAACGATGATGTCCGCGGAACCGGAATCCTGCGCCGGAATTGCCCCCCTAAAAGCCGCTGGGGCAGCGTTCTCAATGTTTTCCGATGTGACGCGCATCGTCCTCCTCTCCCGTCGCTGTCGTTCCTTTCTTTGTGTTCTTTTCAGGAGAACCAACAGACTCGGTGTCGGAAAATCATAGCAGAACGATGCCGCAACATGCAAGAAGACGGAGTGTCGTGGCAGTTGGAAGAGGCGCTCTTGCGGACAGATCTTGTCCGTACCCTTCCGTTCTCCGGAAAAACCGTGAGAAGGAAGCGTGATCCGGACACGAGCGTGACGAAAAAAGAACGAGCGGGGCTCCTTTCGGATGCCCCGCTCCGGCGTCGAACGGATCCGGACCGATCCGAACCGGTTGGTCTACTTTCCCTTCGGTTTTTCGTATGTGGTGGGACCCGAAGGCCACGAGGTGGTCTCCAGCCATTCCCGGGGATAGCCCAGGGGTTGGCCGATCCTGCCGCCTTCCGTGAGCAGCCCGTCGTTGTACTTCACGATGAGCCCCTCCGCGAGGTCCCACCATTTCGCCAGTGTCTCCGCGGTGTTGCGTTCCCCGAAGTCCGTGAGGAACTCCCGGGCTTTCGCGGGGTCTGTCCGGTGGAGGTCGAGAGCCTTTCGTTCGACGATTTCCAGGTTTGCGAGGAAGGCTGTTTCGAGCTGTTCCTGCAGGGCGGCGATCTCCTTGTGCATGTAGCTGTACTTGAGTCCCGCGTAGTTCGCCAGGAAATTGATGGTCCACCAGGCGCTCTCCCGGGAGAATTTCGTCGTGTCGCAGACCTCCACGGAGCGGGGCAGTCCGTTCACCCCCACGTGAAAGGGGAGGAACACCGTGTCCGACGGTTTGTCCAGGCCGAGCCACATGCGGCCCCCGATGGGGGCGGGCAGCCATCCCCGGGCCTGGTTCACGAAAACATAGCCGCAATAGGTGACGGAGAGAGGACGCTCCCACGCGCCGTCGAGCTTCCGCGAGGGGTCGCCCACGTCGCCCGCACCGTCGTAAGGACCGTAGAAACGATCGGGGTAGCCGAAGGGGCCGGCGGCGACGCCCTGGGTGAGGTC
This sequence comes from Aminiphilus sp., assembly GCF_029975095.1. Lineage (NCBI taxonomy): Bacteria > Thermotogati > Synergistota > Synergistia > Synergistales > Aminiphilaceae > Aminiphilus > Aminiphilus sp. Next base: position 46,937 of record NZ_JARKPW010000186.1, on the reverse strand, counting down.
GAACTCCGTCCCTTCGTAATGGTCGCGGTGAAGACGCATCACGTCACGGACGGAGAGTTTTCTGTCGGGCTTGACCGAGAAGGGATACTCCCGGGTGAACCCGTCCTCCACCCAGGGAGAGAAGTTTTTCGACGGGGCAACCAGAGAGAACACCCGCCACACTCTCCGGAGGGAGTAATAGGGATGGTTGTATTCGCCGAGGCTCACCGTTTTCAGCCAGTCGAGCTTCCCATCCTCGGGTTTCCACCAGCCGTGTTTCTTCGCCACCTCGTGGAGGTTTTTCGAGTACATCATGTCCGGATCGTCCGGATCGACCTCCCGGATGCGGAACTGGTTCGCCGCAACGAAGATCTCTCCGTCGGGAACCTTCTTCGCCACCCACAGCCCGCCTGTTCCTTCGGGAGACGGGGCCATTTCGATGACCCACCCCTCTTCCGTGTCCGCCACGGGGAGCGTCTCTCCGGTGCCGTACAGCCCGTAGGTCTCGATGAGTTCGCCGATGAGGCGGATGGCCTCCCGGGCGGTGCGGCAGCGCTCCAGGGCGATGCGGGAGAGTTCGGCGGAGTAGAAGATCCGCTTGCCCGGCTCGGGCTCCGGGGAGACCTTCGCGCCGTCGGTGCACTCCCCGAACATGAGCTGGTGTTCGTTCATGATGCCGTAGCTGCCGTCGAAGTAGGCGTAGGTCTCGGCCACCTGAGGAATCCGGCCGAGGGGGACGGACAAGGGACCTCCCGTGTCGTAACCGGGGCCTCTTTCGGCAGTGACCATGCGGGGATAGACGAACGCATTGTACTGGGGAAACTCGCCCATGGCCGCGGCGGTGCAGTAGACGCTCCGCATGGCGCCGGGGGCGAATTTCCGGGCCGGGATGTAGAGAATGCGCTGGTCCATGAGATCGTTGTCGTCCGAGTGGGAGACCATGACCGATCCGTCAGTGGTGGCTCCCTTCGTGACGAGAATGGTGGTGCATCCCTCTCCGACCGTGGCAAGAAAAAGAAACAGTAACGGCAGGAGTAGCGCGGTGGAAAGCCTTCTTTTGTTCATTGAAACTCCCCCTCGTCAATAAGAAACCTGTTTCCAAGTATATTCAACCGACGGAGTTTTTCAAGGCCGGAGGTCTCGCAATTGTCTTGCGGGAGCGTGGGGGAGAATCCGTTCCCTCCCTGGAGGAGCGGCGTTCGTCTGACGTGGAAGGGATCCTTAGCCGCCTTCCGCGGGGCTGTGGTCGGAACATGCGTCGTCCCCCCTGCATGGAAGGGCACCTTGCTCCGCGTCACCGGGAGCGCCCCGACTTGGCGTCGCTCTTCCGTGGAGAGAAAGTCCGTTTGCAGGGGTCGCACGTGCCTCGTTCCGGTGTTGCTTGCCGTGCCCCGCGGAGCAACGTTGCCGGTATGGGATGGACAAGAAGGTGAAAAAAAGCACTTTACTTTTCCCCCTGTCTGGAGGTAGAGTATCGGATGTCTGCGAAACGGGATCAGTTCCGGTTTCAAGGATCTCCCAAAAAACTATCCGATCCGGAGGACGTCCGATGGAGAAGAGACTGGCGGTCATCGTCATCCTCGTAACAAAGAAGGACAACATCCGACAACTGAACCTCATCCTCTCCGACTATGCCCATCTCATCCTTGGTCGCATGGGGTTGCCCATGCGTGAACGCTCGTTGAGCATCATCTCTCTCATCGTGGAGGGAACCACCGACGAACTCGGAGCGCTTGCGGGAAAAATCGGACGACTCGGGGGGATTTCCGTGAAATCGGTTCTGACCAAGACGAAGGAGGCCGATCATGGTGGATCCCCTGAGGAAATCCTTTCTTGACGTAGCCCGTCTGCGGGAACTCAGCAGGCGCACTGCGCCGACCGAGCGGGAAGTGCTTCGCATCCTCGAGAAGGCAAGGGCGCTCAATAGGTTGTCGGTGGAAGAGACCGCAGCGCTCCTGTGCGTAGACTCTCCCGAGATGATCCGCGCGTTGCTCGACGCGGCGGGATATGCCAAGGAAACCATTTACGGGCGGCGCATGGTGCTTTTCGCACCGCTCTATATCGGGAACACCTGTTCGAATTCCTGCCTGTACTGTGCGTTCCGCAAAGAAAACACCCGTCTCCGGCGCGCCGTGCTCACCGCGGATCAGATCCGCACGGAAGCCGAGATGCTGCTCCGCGAGGGACACAAGCGGATCGTGATGCTCTGCGGTGAGTCGAGTGACAATGATCTCGACCATTTTCTCTCGGCCATCCGGACGGTATACGCGACCCGCGTCGGGAAAAACGCCATCCGCCGCATCAATGTGGAAATCGCCCCCCTCGATGTGGCGGGATTCCGTCGCCTGAAAGAGGCGAAAATCGGCACGTATATCTGCTTTCAGGAGACCTATGATCCGGATTTGTACGCGGCGTATCACCCGTCGGGCCCGAAAGCGGACTATCTCAACCGCCTCATGGTGATGGATCGGGCCATGGAGGGCGGCATCGATGACGTGGGTCTGGGGGTTCTCTTCGGATTGGGTGACTACCGCTTCGAAGTCCTGGCTCTGATGGAACACGCCCTCCACCTCGAAGAAACCTTCGGCTGCGGTCCGCACACGGTGAGCGTGCCGCGCATCGAGCCCGCGGAGGGGACTCCCTTCACGGAGCACATTCCCTATGCCGTGTCGGACGATGCTTTCCGGAAGATCATCGCGGTGATCCGCCTCGCCATGCCCTACACGGGAATCATTCTCTCCACACGGGAATCGGAGGGGCTGCGCAACGAGCTTTTCAGGTACGGCGTCAGCCAGATCTCCGCCGGTTCGCGCACGAATCCGGGCGCCTATGCCGACGCGGCGTCGGAGTGTTCGGGAAGCCAGTTCTCCCTCGGGGATCACCGCTCTCTCGACGAGGTGATCGGAACATTGATCGACCAGGAATTCATTCCTTCCTTCTGCACGGGGTGCTACCGAAAGGGACGCGTCGGCCGGGATTTCATGGATCTCGCCAAACCGGGACTCATACAGCGGTTCTGCATGCCGAACGGGCTGTTCACCTTTCAGGAATACCTGGAGGATTTTGCTTCTCCCGCCGTTCGCACAAAGGGAAAAAAGCTCATCGGAAGGCTTGTGGAGGCTGCCCATGAGGAGCAGCGACCGAAGATCGTCGACAACCTGCGCCTGATCGAATCGGGTGAGAGGGACGTGTATTTCTGATGTGGGGGGCGCCGATGAACAGCACCGATCTGCGGACCTTCGCCGAGGGCCGGACTCTCGATGCGCTCCGCGGCGAAGCGAACACTTTCTGCGAGTCGGTCTGGGGCAAGAGGGTCTTTGTGAGAGGACTCATCGAGTTCTCCAATCATTGCGCGAGGAACTGCCTCTACTGCGGCATCCGCGGTGCCAACACCAGGGTGGCCCGCTATCGCCTTTCCTCCGATGAAATCGTCGGGATCGTCCGGGAGGGTTTCCGCCTCGGCATTCGCACCTTCGTCCTGCAGGGAGGCGAGGATCCGTTCCTCTCGGTGCTCGATCATTGCCGCACGGTGGAGCGCATCAAGGATGCGACGGAAGGAACGGCTGCGGTCACCCTGAGCCTCGGCATCCGCTCCCGGAGCGAGTACGCGGCGTTGAAGGCGGCGGGCGCCGACCGCTATCTTCTCCGTTTCGAGACGAGCGACGAGACCCTGCACACCCGCCTGCGCGACGGCGTGCCCTTCGCGGCACGCAGACGGGCTCTGGATGACCTGAAGGAGCTGGACTACGAAGTAGGGTCCGGTTTCATGACCGGACTGCCCGGAGAAACCGAGGAGACGTTCTACGAAAACGTCCTCCTCTGCAAGACCCTCGAACTGGACATGGTGGGCATAGGTCCCTTCATTCCCCATCCGGACACGCCGCTCTGGAGCGACGCACCTCCCTCCCTCGAAAGGACGCTCCGGGCGGTGGCGCTGGTGCGTCTGCTGCTGCCTATGGCGAACATGCCCGCCACGACCGCGGCGGGGTCCATCGATCCTCTCGGGCGAGAAAAGATGCTGCTCTCCGGCGCCAATGTCCTTATGCCCAACCTGTCCCCCTCGGAGGCGAAGCGGCGCTATCTTCTCTATCCCGGCAAGGTGTGCCTGGACGAGGACGGTTCCGCCTGCCTGAGCTGCCTGAGCGCGCGCGTTCTTCGGCTGGGGAAGGAACTGGTCTTCGACCGGGGAGACTCCAGGAGTGCGGAGTTGCGCCATGCGGGATGACGTGACGTTCGGCCCCGAAACCTCCGCCGCGCTGCGCAATTTCGGCGAAGGAAGAACGCCTCCGCCGCTCGTGAGAGCGTTGGCGGAGGTGAAGCTCGCCTGTCTCCGGGCGGTGCAGGAGACGGAGCGGCGATGGTCCCCCGAAGCCTTCGCCGCGCTCGAAGCCGCCTGCGGTGACGTGGCCTCGGGACGGAGGAACGGCCTCTTTCGCCTGCCGCTCTTCCAGGGAGGGGCGGGAACGAGCCTCAACATGAACATGAACGAGGTGCTGGCCTCCCTGGCATGCTCCTTCTGTGCCGGGCAAGACCTGGAGATGCGCTTCGATCCCATTGAGGACATCAACCGCCATCAATCGACCAACGACGTGGTGCCCACCGCCGTCACCATCGCGCTCTATCGGCTGCTCTGTCTCGCGGAGAACCAGGTCATCGCGCTGCAGGAAGCGCTGGTGGAGCGGGAGCGGCAGTTCGAAAATCTTTTGATGGAAGGGCGCACGGAGATGCAGTCCGCGCTGCCCATCACGCTGGGGCAGGTGTTCGGTGCCTGGGCGGGGGCGGTGGAGCGCGACCGCTGGCGGATGAACAAACTGAAGGAGCGCATCCGCACCGTTCCTCTCGGCGGCACGGCCATCGGCACGTGTTTTGCCGCCCCGCGACCGTACATCCACGCGGCGGAGAGGGCGCTCCGGTCCGTCACGCAACTGCCCCTCTGCCGAAGCCAGAACCTTCCGGACGAGACAGCGCATCTCGACAAGTGGGGGGAGCTCGCGAACGGCTTCTCCCTCTGCGCGATCAACCTGTTCAAGATGTGCGGCGATTTTCTGCTCTACACGTCGTCCATGTCCGGCGAGATGGAGCACCCCAAGGTGCAGGCGGGATCGTCGATCATGGCGGCGAAGACGAACCCGGTGCTCCTCGAACACGTGCGCGGCCTCGCGGTGCACATTCAGGGCGAGGCGTGGAAGGTGGGGCAGTACGTCGCCCTGGGGACGCTGCAGTTGAATTCCTATCTGCCCCATCTGTGCGCCTCTCTGCTGGAAGCCGGGAATTCCCTCGTCCGGGCCATTTCCTCCTTCCGCCTTGATTTCCTCGGGGGGCTCCGAGTGAATGCGACGCGGATCGAGCGCAATCTCGCGGGGTCCCTCGCGATGATGAACGCCCTCGGGCCGAAGCTTGGCTACCATTGCGTCAAAAGACTGTACGAGAATGGCGAGGCTCTTCCTGCTTCCCTGGAGGAGCTTGTCGTCCTGGCGGCGGAGGCCACAGGGAAAGCCCCCGAAGAGATTCGGGAACTGCTTTCTCCCGGGTCCCTCGCGGGAATGAACGGAGGCGACGCATGAAAGGCACACCCCTCGCGGAACAGATGCGCATCGTTCTGGCAGGAGACCGCAACAGCGGCAAATCATCGTTGATGAACAACATTTTCGGCAGGGAGATCTCCATCGTTGCGGAGCGCCCCGGCACGACCACCGACCCTGTGACGAAGAGCTTCGAACTCGGCGCTCTCGGTGCCGTTGCGTTTTCCGACACCGCAGGACTCGACGACGACGAGCACGGCATCGGAGAGCTTCGCCGGCGGCGCACGGAGGAAGTGCTTCAGGAAGGACACGTGCTCCTTTTCGTCACGCCGGGGGATCGGCCGCTCTCGGCGTCGGAGAAGGCGCTGCTCGAAAAGGCCCGCGTCCGTGACCGCCCCCTCGTCGTGGTTTACACGTTCGCCGACAGATCCCCGGACCTCTCCAAGGCGGACGCGCTGCGGGGCATGCCGTCGGTGGCGGTGAACAACCTTTCCGGCAGCGGCGTGAACGATCTGCGCAAACTGCTCCTCTCCGTCGCCGAGGAGATCGAGCCGGAGATCTCTCCCGTGGAGGGACTGGTTCACGAGGGGGACCTCGTCCTTCTGGTGACGCCCATCGATCTGGCGGCTCCCAGGGGAAGGCTGATCCTGCCCCAGGTGGAGACCATTCGCGACCTGCTGGACCGGGATTGCGGCGCACTGGTGGTAAAGGAGCGGGAGCTGTTCTCCTTCTACCGCGCCCTTTCGGTGCGTCCCAAAGTGGTGATCTGCGACAGCCAGGTCTTCAGCAAGGTTGCCGCCGACATTCCCGAGGATCAGCCTCTGACGAGTTTCTCGATTCTCTTCGGGCGCAAGAAAGGGGACCTCGTCACGTACATACGGGGTTTACGGGCGCTCTCAGACGTGCCGCCCGGTGCCCGCATTCTCGTGCTGGAATCGTGCAGTCATCATCGGCAGGCGGACGACATCGGCACGGTGAAGATTCCGAGGCTTTTCAAGCAGCTCGTGCGGATGGATGCGGAATTTTCCTTTGCCCGCGATCTTCCGCCCGAGGGGGAACTCGGAAAGTACTTCATGGTGATCACCTGCGCGGGATGCATGGCGACACGCCTGAAGATCGTCCATCGGTTGAACGTTCTGCGGCGGCTGGGTGTGCATGCGATCAACTACGGGCTTTTCCTCGCATGGGCCAACGGGCTCCTGCCGAGAGCGCTCGAACCGTTTCCCTACGAGCACTCCGTCTTCCTGGAGCCTGCGGAGGACTTTCGCCCATGCCCCGGAAAACGGAATGGCATACAGAGTGTCTTGGCGGATGGTGCTTGACGCATATCGGGTGTTGCCGAAAATAAAAGAAAGAGTAGAATGCTGCGTGAAGTGAGTCACGAAGTGTGACGAAAAAAGGAACCAGGAGCGTTCTGTAGTTTCGCACTCGCGGAAAAACGGTGGAACTCGAAAGAGAAACGGACCGGGCAGGATGGAGAGCGGGTACGATGGAGAGCCGGCGGAGAGAGAGGAAGGAAGCGCAGTCCTCGGCGGAGACGCGGGGGCGTTTTCGATACCTCCGTTTCCTGGGGATTTTGCCTCCGGTTCTCCTGGTTCTCTGTCTTGTCGTCGCTGCACCCGACGGCGTCTTCGCTGTTCTTCGGGAAGAAACGGTGCGCATACCCCTTCGGGACGGAACGTCCCTTTCGGGAACGCTCTTCCTTCCCGGGGGAAACGGTCCCTGGCCCGTCGTCGCAAGCTGCGGTCCCGACATCCGGCGGAGTCGTCCGCACGAGTCCAGTCTCCCCGTTCCGGGGGCATCTCTCTCCGGAGACGTTCTTCCCGGTTTCCTCGCCTGCGGTGCCGACCCCGAATCGTGGACATCCTTCGGCTATGCGGTGCTCCTGGCGGATTCCCGCGGGACCGGGGACTCCCCCGGGCGCTGGGCTTTTCCCGGAACCCGCAGCGGCGAGGATGTGGCGGACCTTGTGGAATGGACGGCGGGGCAACCCTGGTGCGACGGCGCGGTGGGGCTTTGGGGCGTCGGGCTCGCCGCACAGGAGCAGTGGTGGGGTGCGGCGCTCGCGCCTCCCTCGCTGCGGGCGGTGATCGCCCTGGAGGGAGGCATCGACCTCTACCGGGACCTGCTTTTTCCGGGCGGCATTCCCGCGAAGGCGCTCTGGCGCGCACTCTCCCGCCTCTTCCAGGACGAGAGTGATCCGTTCTCTCCGGACGTGCTCCTTTTCCGGGAACTTGCCGCCTCCGAAAACCCACCCCACGCACCCCTTTACAGTCCTGCCTACGCGAATCATTCCCTGTCGCCCTCGGCGGTGACACTGCCGTTTCTCACGGGAGGGCGGGCCGTTCCGGGAATCCCCTCCCTTCGGGGAAGTCTGGAGATGTACCGGAATGCTCCCTCGCCTGAGAAACGCCTGCTCCTCACCTCCTCGGCGACGCTGGAACCCTTCTTTGTCGGTGCCTTTCTGGAGGAACAGCGGCGGTTCTTCAATGTGCATCTGAAGCGGCTGCCTCTTCGGGAGAATCGCGCCGATCCCGTCCTGCTGCGGTGCGGAGAATCCTCTCCGGAGGTGCGCCGCGAAAACCTGTGGCCCGGCGAGCGGACGCTCTGGACGCGATTCTACCTGAACGCCGCCGCGGGAACCCTTGAAACCTACGCCACCTCGCCCGCGGAAACGCCCTTCTCCGGCGGGCCGGAAACAAGAGTCCTCTTCGAGAGCGCTCCCTTCGAGGAAGACACGTTGTTCTCGGGACCCGTCACGGCGTTCCTCTCCCTGTCGTCAAGCAGGACGGAGCTGGATGTGTTTGTCGCGGTGGAGGTCGTGGGCGGGACCGCATGTTCCTCCGCGGCAATGTCCGGAGCAAACCCACCCGAGGGGCGCCCTCTCTCCGGAGGCTGGCTCCGGGGGAGCCTCCGCCGCCTCGATCCGAGAAAGAGCGAGCGGTATTTCCCCCTTCACGGCTTTTCCCGGACGGAGCCCCTGACGCCGGGGCACCCCGTGGGGATGACCGTCGCCCTTTCGCCGCTGGAAGCGCTGGTGCGCAAAGGCGAGCGCCTTAGGGTGATTCTCTCCGCACGGCCCGACGCGTCCCTCGCGTTCCTCGACCTGGAGAACTCCCCGGAAAACGGTGACGGAACGATCCACACGGGAGGAACCCCCGCACGCTCCTACCTCGTGTTGCCTCTGGTGGTCCCTCCGGAGAAGTTCGTCCCTCCGCTTCGGGAGACATGACGCATCCCCCGCCTTCCGGAGGAAGGCGAAGACGGGAACAATTCCCTCGATTCCGACGAAATCCGTGCCCGAAGCCCAACGCGGCGAGATGGTGCGTCCCATGTGCAGGTTCCGGAGAAGACCGGCGCGGAAGCGGCCTTCCTCTTGTATTGTGCCGAAAAAACATGAGCCGTCCTTTCGAAAGGCGTACCGCCCGGCGTTCTGCTTTCACGGCGCGGAGAGCGGGTGCTTTGTGAAAGAGGCTGTGCACAGGGCGTATGGAGGGATGTGCGCTTTCGGGATGAGGCGGCAGGATGTGCTGTGTTCTTTCAATCCAAGGTTCGCGACTGAGGGGGGGTGGGGGAGAAAGGCGCGTTCCGTGTTTCCTTCCTGTCAGACGCCGTGACGGGAGCGTAGGAACTTCGCTTCGGGCACGGCGGATTGGATTTTTCGAGTAAAGGGAAAGGAGCGATGTCTCATGCGAGTCATGCGAGGACTTCGTAAACAGCTCACGGGAAGCCTGTTCGCCGCGTTGCTCGTGCTTGTGGCGGCGACGGCCTTCGGATGCACCGACGTCGTGGCGGGCAAGGACGCCACCGTGGACGGTTCGGTCATCACCTCCCACACCGCCGACGGTGCTTTCTACGACGCTCAGGTTCGGACCATCCCCGGCGCGACCTTCCCCAAGGGCGCCATGGCGGATGTCTACTGGAACATCACCGCCGAGGAAGAGGGCGGTCCCGTCAAGATCGGCGAGATTCCCCAGGTGGAGACCACCTACACCTACTTCCACGTGGGCTATCCCTTCATGAACGAACACGGCGTGGCCATCGGCGAAACCACCATCGGCCAGAAGGAAGAGCTGAAGACCTTCCGGCCTGCCGCCAAGGCGATCATGACCGTGGAGCAGCTCGAAGTCTTCGCCCTCCAGCGGGCGAAGACAGCCCGGGAAGCCATCAAGGTCATGGGCGAACTCGCCGAGACCTACGGCTTCCTGCCTTCCTGCGGTTCCGAGGGGGAGTGTCTCACCGTCACCGACGCGAGCGAGGCGTGGATCTTCGAGCTGCGCAGCGTGGGCATGATGTGGACTCCCGAGAGCAAGACTCCCGGTGCGATCTGGGTTGCCCAGAGAGTCCCCGACGACATGGTCGTGGTCGTGCCCAACATGAGCCGTATCCGGGAGGTGAACCCCGAGGACGCGGACAACTTCATGGCCTCCGGGAACTACCAGCAGTTCGCCATCGACCAGGGGTGGTACGACCCCGCGAGCGGCAAACCCTTCATCTGGCAGGAGGCCTATTCGCCGCTGACGGGGAACGACGACTGGTCGCTCTCCTCCATGTGGATCCGAAACCGCCTCTATACGCTCCACAAAATCCTCGCCCCCTCCCGGGAGTGGGACCCCTACGCGGAGACCATGTCCTACCCCTTCGCCATCAAGCCCGAGAAGAAGATCTCCGTGCAGGACGTGATGGAAATGCTCCGCTCCCACATGGCGGACACACCCTTCGACATGTATGAGGATCCCGCCTGGTTCATCAGGGACGGCGACAAGTCCGTGAAGAGCCCCCTGGCGACTCCCTTCGTCACGAAGGACATGCGCAAGCTCCTGAGGATCCCCTACAACCGGCCCGTGTCCAAATGGGACTGCGCCTACAGCTTCGTCTCCCAGGCCAGGGCGAACGTGCCCGATCCCCTGCGGACCATCCTCTGGTTCGGCTATGACAATCCCCACACCACCTGCTACGTTCCCATCTACAACGGCGTGACCGACACGCCCGAGACGTGGCGCACCTTCGACAGAAATGCCTTCGACCTCAAGTCCACCCAGTGGGCCTTCATCCTGGGGGATGAACTCGTGAACCGCCGCTACCAGGAAGCCATGGCGGACCTCACGGCGGTCCGGGCGCCTCTGGAGAAGAGCTTTTTCGACCGGATCCCCGAGATCGACAAGAAAGCGGCGGAGCTGGCCGCGGCGGATCCCGCGAAGGCAAAGGCGTTTCTCACGGACTTCACCAAGGAGTGCATGGAGAAGACCGAACAGACCTGGTGGAAGCTGAACTGGCAGCTCATCTCGACGTACAACAACAACAAGGGAAAATAGAAATCCTGACAGAAGACCTCCGACCGAAGGCACCCGCAGGGCGCCTTCCGACGGAGGTCGCAACAGTGAAGGAGGCGTTTTTCGTGAGACGAAAGAATGGAAGGATTTTTGCGGGTCTGGCGCTTGCGGCGGTGTTCCTCTTTGCTGCCGTAGCGGTTCAGGCGGCGCCCATCGAGCCCCCCATCGCCGTCACCACCTGCGGACAGAGCCCCGGAGCGGTGATGGTGAAGATGTCCTGCGCCCAGGCGAAGCTCATGCCCACGGACAGCGACAATAAACTCACCGCCGACGGGCTTCGGGGCAAGGGGTACAAGACACTCATCATCACCACGGGAACGAGCATGAAGGGGATGGGTGCGGCGGGTACGGACGTGAACAAGGAAATCGCCCGTATCGAGGAACTGGTCAAGGCCGCCCGCGAGGAGGGCATGCTGGTCGTCGGCGCTCACGTGGAGGGCATGGCCCGCAGGACCGATGCCTCCGACGAGGCCTCCATCAAGGCTGTCATGCCCCTGTCGGATATGATCCTCATCATCGAGGACAGCGACAAGGACGGATTCTTCACCGCCTACTCCAAAGAGCTGAACAAACCCCTCGTGGTCGTCAAGGATGCCCTGGGCATCGGGGCGGCCCTGGCGGAGCTGAAATAAGCGCCCCCCGGGGAGGCCTCTCCGCGGGATGCCTCCCCGGAAGAGGGGAAGGTGCTGTGCGGGCGGAAACGTCCGAGATGCCCGGAAAGGAAGTCGGTCATGTTCGCTCATGCGTCCCTGGTGCTCGCCGTCATTGTGGGGGCCTTTCTCGTGGCCAAACTCTGCCGGATAAGCACGGAACTCTCCATGTTTCTCGCCGCCGTGGCGGGCGGCCTCGCCTCCGGCGCCGGTCTGTCCCTCATCCGCCACCTCGTGGAGGGCACGTTCACCTATTTCGACGTGTGCCTCATCTTTCTCACCGCCACGTTCTTCATGACCCTCGTGAAGGAGTCCGGAGGCGTGGCCTTCATCGTCCGCAGAATCGTCGCCACGTTCGCGACGAGGAAGGTCATGTGCCTGCTTCTCCTCACCCTGGTCATGCTCATTCCCGGGGCGCTCACCGGCTCGGGCGCGGCGAGCGTGCTCACCGTGGGTGCCCTCGTGGGGGCGGTGCTCGCCGCCATGGGCGTGGAGGAGACCCGGCGGGTGGCCATCGTCTTTCTCTGCGCCGCCATGAGCGCCGCCGCACCGCCCATCAATCTCTGGGCCATGATGGCCGCCGCGGGGGCGAACATGCCCTACACGGGGTTCGGCCTTCCCCTGGGCATTCTCTCCGTCACGGGAGCGCTCTTCGCCATGTTCTTCCTCGCCGGAGGAAGCAAGCCCGTGGAGGTGGAGAAGGTGCTCCGGGTGCTTCCCGAGGCTCCCCAGGGTATGGGGTGGGGACGGGTGCTCGCGCCCTTTTTCCTGCTGGCGCTCCTTGTGGTCGCGGGACGTCTCGCTCCCTTTTCCATGCCCGTTCTCGGCCTTCCCCTCATCTTCCTGCTCTGCGCGGGAATGACGATCCTCCTCTCGCCCAGGAAACTCCCGCTGTGGAAGATCCTTGGCGACACCGTGGAAGCGCTGCTTCCCCTGGTGGGCATCATGGTGGTGGTGGGGGCGCTCATCCAGGTGATGGCCCTCTCGGGCGCACGGGGACTCATTTCCCTGTCGGTGGTGACCCTTCCTCTGTCGGTGCTCTATGCCACCCTGTTCCTCATTCTCCCCGTCTCGGAGGGCATGCTCCAGTACGCTGTGGCACCCCTTTTGGGAGTGCCCCTCATCATGCTCTTCAACATGAAGGGGCTCGATCCGGTCGTCGCCCTGTCGGCCATGGCGGTTCTGTGGCCCCTGGGGGACTGCCTGCCTCCCACGGCGGTGGTGGGGCGGGCGGCGGTGCTGGAACTCGGGTACAAGGGGAACTACTGGAGTGGATTCGTGAAAACCTGTCTGGTGCCGCTGGCCTTCATCGCCGCGCTGGCCACGCTCTTTCTCGTCTACAGCGCGCGCATCGGCGCCGTGTTGGGAGGATAAGTCATGATCACGCTCAATGGATTGGTCACCGCCGCCTACTATGCCATGACGGCACTTTTCGGCGTCGTGCTGTGCCGTAATTTCTTCCGGACCCGGAACGCCCAGGACGCGGTGCTCTACTGCATCATCCTCGTTCCCTTCGTGCTGCGCCTGCTGCGCGTGAAATAGGAGGCCCGCCGTGGAACGGAGAACATTGCTCGTGAAGGCTCTGAGCCTTCTGATAACGGTGGTCTTCATGGTCGTGGCGGGGCGGGAGTTCCGCGCCCACCGCACCTTTCGGGAGCCCGTCGTGGCCGGAGAAGGAGTCACGACGGTGCGTCCCCTCGGCGACTACCATCCCGGCGTTAAAGGGACGGTGAACGATTGCAACATCTATTTCCTGGACAGCGGCAAACCTGGCGCCACGGTGCTCCTCTTCGGCGGCACCCATCCGGAGGAGCCCGCGGCGAACCTCACGGCGGAACTCTTCGTGGAGAACGCCCGGGTGGAGCAGGGGCGGCTTCTCGTGGTGATCCGGGGCAACCGGAGCGCCAGTACCTACACCCGGAACGGCGAGGCCTATCCGACGTTCTACAGGATTCCGACCCCCTGGGGAGAGAAGACCTACCGCATGGGAGACCGCTGTTCCAGCCCTCTCGATTCCTGGCCCGACCCCGAGGTCTACCTGCACTACCCGACGAAGCAGATGCTCGCCTACATGGACATCCGCAACTTAAACAGGGCTTGGCCCGGTCGCCCCGACGGGCTCCTCACGGAACGGACCACCTTCGCCTTCATGGAGCTCATCCGCAGCGAGAAGGTGGACGTGTTCATCGACCTCCACGAGGCGGAGCTGGAATATCCCGTGGAGAACACCATCGTCGCCCACGAAAAGGCCCAGGGCGTGGCCGCCATGACCTCCATGGTGCTCACCGCTCAGGAATTTCCCGTGCCCATCGGCATGGAGTTCTCCCCCGTCGCCCTTCGGGGGCTCTCCCACCGCGAAGTGGGGGACAACTCCGACGCCATGTCCATGATCTTCGAGGTGGCGGAACCCTTTCTGGACCGCATCCGGGGCATCACCGACGAGGCGTTGCTCCTGGAGGGAAAGGACGAGTTCGTGAAAAAGGCGGGGGAGCACGGCCTGCTCTACGCTCCCATGGACGACAGCGGCTGGCCCATCGCGGTACGGGTGGGGCGCCATGCCTCGACGGTGCTCCAGACCCTGGAGACCTTCAACACCATGGAGACGCCGGAGCGGCAGATCGTCGTCTCCGGGGTGCCCCGGTACGCGGAACTCGTCGACAAGGGGCTGGGCGCCTTTTTCCGTGATCCCTCGGGCGTTTCCGAGGATCGCGTCTTCTACGAGTGACGTTTTCGGCAAGGCCGGCGGAGGACATCTCCTGTATCGGGGGTGATGGAGAAAAAGAGGGGAGAGGACGGCGCGGGGATGGTCTGAGAGTCTTCGGAAGAACGCGGGACTTCCCGGAGAGGAGAACGGCTTTTCGGGGAGCGTTCCGAAGGAAGCCGGTTCGGACGTGCCGGACCGGAATCACGAAGGAGAAAGGGAGGAATGCTTTCATGCGCAACGGGACATGGCTTCGCAGAACCCTGCTGACGGTACTGCTGGTGTTCGTCGCTTCGAGCGCGTTTGCATGCACGGTCATGATGGTGGGCAAGAACGCCACCGTGGATGGATCGGTCATGACCACCCACACCTGTGACGGGTGGTACGATCACCGCATCCAGGTCATCCCCGGAGGAACCCACAAACCCGGCGAAATGGTCCCCATCCACAAGAACATCTGCTACATGACCCGCCCCAACAAGGAACTCGTCCAGGTGGGGGAGATTCCCCAGGTGGAGAAGACCTACACCTATTTCCACACGGGCTATCCCTTCATGAACGAGAAATCGCTCATCATGGGCGAGTATACCTGGAGCGGCCGTGACGAGAATCTGAACGAGGACAAGGCGTGGATGATGATCGAGCAGCTCCAGGTCCTGGCGTTGCAGCGCACCGCCACGGCCCGGGATGCCATCAGGGTCATGGGCGAGCTCGCCGAGAAGTACGGTTACGCCGACGGCGGCGAAGCGCTCTCCATCGCGGACACCAAGGGCGAGATCTGGCTCTTCGAGATCTGCGGCCCCGGTCCTCTCTGGACTCCCGAGAGCGGCAAGCCCGGAGCCGTCTGGGTTGCCCAGCGCATTCCCGACGACGGCTTCGCCATGGGCTCCAATCGGGCGCGCATCGGAGAGATCGACTGGAACGACAAAGAGAACTTCATGTATTCCTCGAACATCAAGAGCTTCGCCGAGGAGATGGGATGGTGGAAAGAGGGCGAACCCTTCGTCTTCCACAAGATCTACAATCCCCAGCCCTATGGATCGCCCTACTACCAGCAGCGCCGGGAGTGGCGGGTGTACACCCTCATCGATCCTGAACTGAAGCTCGATCCCAACGCGGCGGAACAGTATCCCCTGGTCATCAAGCCTCCCAAGAAGCTCTCCGTGCAGGACCTCATGGCAGTCAACCGGGACTATCTGGAGGGAACCCGTTTCGATCACACCAAAGGACTCGCCGCAGGCCCCTTCGGCAATCCCAACCGCTACCAGACCCCCAAAGACGTGCGCCCCGAGAACCGCAAGAACAACGACTGGGATCGGGCCATCTCCATCTTCCGCTGCTCCTACAGCTTCGTCGGACAGGTCCGTCCCGACATGCCCGATCCGCTCGCGGGCGTGCTCTGGTTCGGCGAGGACGCACCGCATTCCACCCTCTACATGCCCATCTACGCGGGCACCACGGAAGTTCCCAAACCCTACACGGTGGGCAAGCGCCACGTCTTCGACAGGGAGTCCGCGTGGTGGGCCTGGAACTTCGTCTCCAACTGGGCGGACCTCAAGTTCAGCTACATGATCGAGGACATCCGCGAGGCCCAGCGGCTCCACGAGAACAAGTACTTCCTGGAACTTCCCCAGGTGGACAAAAAGGCCGTGGAACTCTACGGCAAGGATCCCAAGCAGGCCGTGGCCTACGTGACCCGTTACGTCAACGAGACCCTCACGAAGGGGCTGGAGGACTGGTGGGAACTGGGCTGGACCCTCGTGGGCAAGTACTACGACGGGATGATCATGCAGCCCGACGGCACCTACAAGAACGTGGGCTATCCCACGGAGTGGCTTGAGGCGGTGGGCTTCGGCGACACCGACGCAGAGCCCAAGAAATAGCGACGTACAGAAGAGCGGTGACGTGATGGTGAGCGTCACCGCAAGACAGGCGGGGGCAACGGTCGTCCTCCGAGAGGAGTCCCGGCCCTTCCCCCGGGGCCGCCGTGCCGTTTTCGTGCATGCACGAAAATGGCACGGCTTTTTTGTGGCCTATTGCCGCGTTTGCAGTGCCGCGTGTCTTTACGCAAAACGTCAATGCGGCCGAGTTGTTTTCGACTCCGGGCGGCGTGCCGGACGCTCCTGACACGGGGAGAACGCTGGGCTATACTTGTGCAGGCACACGACGGAGGAAAAAACGTCACTTTCAGAGGAGGGAAAAAGACATGGAGAAGATCGAACATCCGTTGACCACAGCACTTTCCCGGGCGTGGTGGGTGCTGATGCTCCGGGGTGCCGCCGCCATCGCCTTCGGGCTCCTCACCTGGTTCCAGCCGAAAATCTCGCTGGCCACACTGGTGCTGCTCTTCGGTATCTACGCCGTGGCCGACGGCGGACTCGCCATCTGGACGGCCCTTTCGGGGCGCAGAGAGCATGATCACTGGTGGCTTCTCCTTCTTCGGGGCGTCGTCGGTGTTGCCGCGGGCAGCCTCGCTTTCGTCGCGCCGGGCATCACCGCGCTGGCCCTGCTCTTCTACATCGCCGTCTGGGCGCTTGCGACGGGCGTCCTCGAAATCGCCCTGGCGATCCGTCTGCGCAAGGAAATTCAGGGAGAGTGGCTGCTCATTCTCGCCGGGCTCGCTGCGGTGCTCTTCGGGTACTTCCTGCTGGCACGCCCGGGAGAGGGCGCACTGGCCCTGCTCCGGATGATCGCCGTGTTTGCCGTCTTCTTCGGCGGCATTTTCGTGCTTCTGGGCTTCAAGATGCGGAGGTTCGTCAAGCGTATGACTCCCCGGTAAATCTTCCCTCCCGACCTGGAGGGCGATCCGTTCAGGAGGTGGCGCATGCGGAGCGGAAGAACCGATCCCCTTTCGCCGGGGAAGGATGCGCCTGCCGGACAGGGGAATCGGCCTGTCCGCAGGGCGGTCTTTCTGAAGGATGTGTTTCTCTGTGCGCTCGGCGCCTATGGTGGCCCGGAGGCGCACATGAGCGTCTTTCTGGACCAGATGGTGGTCAGGCGGGCCTATCTCGACGAGGCCGATCTGATCGAACTGATTGCCCTCTGCAGCATTCTTCCCGGCCCGACCAGCACCCAGACCCTTGTCGCCATCGGCCACAAGGTGGGGGGGCCGCGGCTGGCTGCGCTGACCATGCTCGTCTGGGCGCTTCCGGCGCTCGCGGTGATGACGATCCTCTCGTTCCTCTACCAGTTTCTCGCCGCGTGGAACATCTCCTTCGGGGTGCTGCGCTATCTCGGTCCCATGGCGGTCGGGTTTATCCTCGTCGCCGCATACCGCATCGGGCGAAAGGTGGTCACCGATGCACTGACGATGCTGCTGTTCCTCTTCGGTGCGGTCACCACCTACTTCATTCGCGCTCCCTGGATCTTTCCCGCGGTGCTGCTTTTGGGGGGTGCCGCGAGCGTTCTCCTCGCCCGCGAACCAGACATGTGGAATCGGGTCCGTCTTTCGCCTCCGTGGATCTATCTGGTGCTCTTCGCCCTGTTCGCGCTGGGCGGACTCTTCGTGGAGCATCTCTCCGACAGCCGCCCGGTCCTCCTCTTCGAGAGCTTCTACCGCTACGGCTACCTGGTCTTCGGCGGAGGGCAAGTGGTGGTGCCCGTCATGCACAGCGATCTTGTCCAGCACTGGAAGTTCATGACCGACCAGGAGTTTCTCACCGGCTACGGCTTGGTGCAGGGGCTTCCCGGGCCGATGTTCAGCTTTGCAGCCTATGCAGGGGGAATGGTGGCGCGAGGAGGTTCGGCGCTGCGACAGGTGTTCGGGGCGGTCGCGGGGGGCGTGGGAATCTTCCTGCCGGGCCTTCTGCTCATCTACTTTGTCTATCCCGTGTGGGAGGGACTCAAACAGATTCGGGCAGTGCGCATCTCCCTCCGGGGCATCAACGCCGTCGCCGGAGGCCTGATTGCCGTATCCGCGGTGATCCTCATGCGGGCGAGCGGTTTTCAGCCCGACGGCCTGGCCGCAACGGCCCTTGCCGTGGGGCTTCTGGCATGGGGAAAGATCCCCGCTCCGCTGATCGTGCTCTTCGCTCTGTGTGCGGGGATCGTTTTCTGAGTGGCGCACGGTGCGACGGAGGAGTAGAGTTGTCGAAGGGCTTTGTCACGGCGATGCCGTCCTGTCTCTTCCGCATCGATTTCCGGTGAAAGCCCGGCTGAAGTGGAGAAAGGAGAGTGAAGCCGTGAAGAAAAAAGCACTGTTCGTCACGGACCCGCAGGTGGATTTCTGCAGTCCTTCGGGGTCTCTTTACGTTCCGGGGGCCCACGAGGACTGCGCACGCATCGCCGAGCACATTGACCGACGCGGGGAGGAGTACGCGAGAATTTTCGTGACCCTCGACGTGCACACCCGGGGCTCCATCTTCTTTCCCGAGTTCTGGGAGGGCGTGGACGATGCCGCGAGGCGCCCCGAGCCCTTCACCGGCATCGATCTCGATGTGTACCTGAAGGGCGGATGTGCATGGGTTCCGAGAAATCCCGTCGTCAGGGCGCACGTGGCGTCCTACTTCCGGGATCTCGCCGCGAAGGGAGAGCGGGAGTTCACCATCTGGCCCATTCACTGCATTGCAGGTACGGAGGGGGCGAACATCCATCCCGCCGTCGCCCTGGCCTTGGAGCGGCATACCGTGAAGACCGGAAGGCCCCTCGATCTCGTCTTCAAGGGCTATCGTCCTTATGTCGAGCAGTACTCCGCCTACATGCCCGAGGTCGAAACCGTTCTCATCGACGAGGACATCCGGGAGATCGTTCTCTGCGGCGAGGCGCTCTCTCACTGCGTCCTCCACACCGCGGCAGACATGCGGGAAGCCCTCGCAAAGCGAGGACATCCCGTCGTCATCGACATTTTGGACAGGTGTTCCTCGATCATTTCCGGCTTCGAGGAGGCGACGCGAAAGGCCCTTGCGAGCCTCCGCATCGGCACCGCACCGCTCTGACGCCCGAGGCGAAAAAGCGCGTGCAAACCCCCGAAAAACCGGCGGGGGAGTTCCGGTCTTTTCCGGTTCGGGGTCCAAAGAACCGGAAAACGTGTCGTGTTCCACAAGGAGGAAGAAAAAATGGAGAGACCCGGAACGGTTCGTGTGGCGGTGGTGCAGGCATCTCCCGTTCTCTTCGACAGGGAACGGACGATGGAGAAGGCCCTCGGACTCATTGCCGAGGCCGCGGAAAAGGGCGCGAAGCTCGTGCTCTTCCCCGAAGCTTACATCCCCTGTTATCCCCGGGGGCTGAGTTTCGGCTTCGCCATCGGTTCCCGCACGGAGGAGGGCAGAAAGGATTTCCAGCGCTTCCACGACAATTGCGTCGCCGTTCCCGGACCGGACGTGGACCGCCTCGCCCGGGCGGCCGGTGAAAAGGGAGTCTACCTCGCCATGGGCGTCAACGAAAAGAACGGAAACGAGCTGGACGGAACACTTCATTGCTGCGTGCTCTTCTTCGGTCCCGACGGCAGCTTCCTCGGCAGACACAGGAAACTCAAGCCCACCGGTTCGGAACGGTACATCTGGGGAGAGGACGACGGCAGCACCCTGACCGTGGTGGACACGGCCTACGGCAAAATGGGCGCCCTGATCTGCTGGGAGAACTACATGCCCCTCGCCAGGGCCGCCCTGTACCAGAAGGGGGTCAAGCTCTACCTCGCCCCGACCGCGGACCAGCGTGACGAATATCAGTGCACGCTCCGGCACATTGCCATCGAGGGACGCTGTTTCGTCCTCGCCTGCAACCAGTATGTGGAGAAGCACATGTATCCCACGGACCTCCATGGATACGGCGAGCTGGAATCCCAACCGGAAGTGATGTGCCGCGGCGGAAGCTGCATCATCGATCCCTTCGGGCGCTATCTGGCGGGACCGAGCTTCGGCGGCGAGGAAATCCTCCTTGCCGACCTCGACCTGGATGCGATCACCCGCGGAAAGGCCGACCTGGATGTCGTCGGCCACTACGCCAGGCCGGACATCTTCGAGCTTCTCGTGCATGAACGAAAACGGTCATAATCCGCCGATTCCGTTTCCGCGCTCTCTGTGGTGCAGCAGAAAGGGCACGTTTTGACACTCGTTTCAAGGGTGTCACGTTCGGGAGAAGGCGGAACGTTCGGTCTTCGGGAGGGTACGTCGGAGACCATGTAGCCGGGTCTCCGGAGGATCATCCGCTTTCTCTCCGTCTTTGGCGACGGGGCCGAAGGGTGTTTGAGCCGTTTTTGAACAAGTCCGCCGTCGGCTGCCCGTGAAACGAAAAAACGCACGGAGCCATGGTTTCCCCGAAGGGGGTGCAGCACAACGAGGGGGTGCGGCAGCTCCGAAAAGAGCCGCTGCATCCCCCTCGTTCGTTTCCGAAGAAACGGGGAATCAGTCGCCGATGACTCCTGCCATCTTCCGCAGTTCCCGGCGGAGAACCTTGCCCGTGGCGGAGAGGGGGAGGGACTCCACGAACTCCAGCTTGCGGGGGACTTTGTAGTGGGCGAGGCGCTCCTTGCAGTGCCGGATGAGTTCCTGCTGGGAGGGAGGATTGTCGGGATCGGGGACGACGAAGGCCGCCACGACCTCGCCGGTGAGGCGGTGCTTGGCGCCCACGGCGCCGGCCATGCGCACGCTCCGGTGTTCCTGGAGGACTGTTTCCACCTCCTGGGGGTAGACGTTGAAGCCTCCCACGATGATGAGATCGCTCGCCCGGTCGATGATGGAGATATAGCCGTCCTCGTCGATGCGCACGATGTCCCCGGTATTGAACCAGCCGTCCTGGAAGCGCTCCGCCGTCATGTCCGGCGCACGGAAGTATCCCTCCGCCACGGAGGGGCTTTTCACCCAGAGGACGCCCTCATCGGCGAGGGTGAGCAGCTTTCCTTCGACGCTTCGGATCTGCAGCTCGTAGCCGGGGAGGGCGGGGCCCACCGTGCCGAGCTTCCGGGTGGCGAGGCTTGGATTGCAGGAGACCACGGGGGAACATTCGGTGAGGCCGTATCCTTCGACGATGGCGAGCCCGAGATGCTCCCGGAGGCGCCTGTCCAGCTCGGGATCGAGCTTGCCGCCGCCGGTGAGGACGTTCTTCAGGCTCGGCGGAACGGGTTCTCCCTTGGCGATGGCGCCGAGAAGGAAAGAAAGCATGGTGGGCACCGCCACGAGAAGGGTGGTTCCGGTCGCCTCCATGGCCTCAAGGGTGGCCTTGATGGGCATGAAGGAGGGGAGGAGCACCTGGGGGATGTCGAAGAGCAGGGACAGCACGCCGCACACGGAATAGCCCAGGGTGTGGAAATTGGGGAGCACGTTCATCAGGATGTTCCCCGGGGCGAAGCACTCCACGTTCTCCGCGGTGTGCCGTGTGTTGTCAAGGAGATTGCCGTGGCTGATGGGAACGGCCTTGGGGTTGCCCGTGGTCCCCGATGTGGCGAAAATCACTGCCACGGAGGGCTCGGTCGGAGTCGGAGGCGTTCTCTTGGGAACGGCCTCGCCCTCGCGTTTCCGCAGCGGAGGAAGAGGCCCCTCCGGGGATGCGACGGCCACGGGAAAGCCCGCGTTCGCCACGGTGTCGTGGAGGTCTTCCAGGTCTTCCGTGAACACCACGCCCTCGGGATCGACGAGGTTCAGAATCCGCAGGGACGCCTCGTGTCCCGCCCGGGCGTTCAGGGGGACCACCGTGCCGCGCAGCCGCCAGGCCGCCACGGAAAGGACGAGCACGAGCGGCGATGTGGGCAGAAAAAAGGCGATGCGGCTTCCTTCCCGGAATCCCGATGCCCGAAGGCTTTCTGTGCAGCGCGCCACCTCTTCCTCGAAACGGCGTCGTGTCCACCATGTTCCCTTCCACCAAAGACAGTTTTCCTCGGGGTTTGCCGCCATGCGTTCTCCGATCCGCTCTTCAAGCCGCGCACCGAGATCATCGGGATCAGTGGCGACTCGTTCACGCTTCCTCATCACGCACCTCCAAAATCGTCAAGGATGGCGTTCATTGTACAACCTTGCGCGCGGCCTGTCGCAGGGCAAAATGAAACAGGGCTCCGGACGTTTCCGACCTTTGGGGTGGCCGGGCTCCGGAGCCCTGTTTGGGAGGGTGGTACGCGCGGCTGAATCCTTTTGGGTGTCAGGCCGGGGGGAGGCCTTCCTTTTCGCGGACCCGGGCGAGCATGTCCTCGGTCATGCGGTCCAGGTCGTATTCCGGGGCGAAGCCCCATTCCTCCCGGGCAGCGGTGCAGTCCAGCGAATCGGGCCACGATTCGGCGATGCTCTGTCGCAGGGGGTCCACGTTGTAGTCGAGGATGAACCCCGGGAGGAACTTCCGGATGGATCCGGCGATCTCCTCGGGGTCGAAGCTCATGGCGGAGATGTTGAAGGCGTTGCGGTGCACCAGCTTCGACGGGTCCGCCTCCATGAGCTGCACCACCGCGGCGAGGGCGTCGGGCATGTACATCATGTCCATATAGGTTCCGGCGGCGATGAAGCTGGTGTACCGTCCCTTTCGCACCGCGTCGTAGTAGATGTGCACGGCGTAATCTGTGGTGCCTCCGCCGGGGAGCGCCTCGTAGCTGATGAGACCGGGGAAGCGCAGGCCCCG
The DNA here is from genome assembly GCF_029975095.1 of Aminiphilus sp. NCBI lineage: Bacteria > Thermotogati > Synergistota > Synergistia > Synergistales > Aminiphilaceae > Aminiphilus > Aminiphilus sp. The sequence continues at coordinate 24,214 of NZ_JARKPW010000186.1, read as the reverse complement.
CGTGTCCAGGCCGAACTTGCGGTGGTAGTAGTCACAGAGCAGTTCCAGGGTCACCTTGGCCACACCGTAGATGGTGGTTGGGCGCTGGATGGTGTCCTGGGGCGTGTTTTTCGACGGCGTGGAAGGGCCGAAGGCGGCGATGGAGCTGGGAAAGAAGAATGCCGCGCCGCATTCCCGGGCCACCTCCAGGGCCGTGGTGGAGCCTACTACGTTGATGTCCCAGGAGGCGCGAGGGTCACTCTCGCCCTTGGCGGAGAGCACTCCCGCGAGGTGGAGGATGCTGTCCGCACCGAAAGATTGCGCCAGTGCAGCGAAGGCGTTTCCGTCCCGCACGTCGAGCAGGGCGAAGGGGCCGCCCTCTCCCACGGGGCCGGAAAGGGGTTTTCGGGCCGTGGCGAGGACATTTTCCGCGCCGTAACGGCTCCGCAGGTAGGGGACGAGTTCCACGCCGATCTGTCCGCCCGCGCCGGTGACGAGGATGCGTTTCATGGAATGAGCCCCATTTCCCGGCCTACCGCGGCGAAACGGTCCACGGCGAGGCGGAGGTCGTCCTCGGAGTGCGCCGCCGAGACCATGGCCCGGATTCGGGCGGTTCCCTTGGGGACGGTGGGGTAGACGATGGCTGTGGCGAACACGCCGGCCTCGAAGAGTTTGGCGCTGAACGCCTTGGCGTCCGCCGCCTCGCCGATGATCACCGGCGTGATGGGCGTCTCGCTGGAGGCGGTGTCGAAGCCAAGGGCCTTGAGTTCTTTCTTGAGGAAATCGCCGTTATGCCAGAGTTTCTTCACCAGGTTCTCGCTCTCCTGGAGGATTTCCACGGCGGCGAGGTTCGCCGCCACGTCGGGAATGGTGAGGGCGCTGCTGAAGAGGTTCGGACGGGCCTTCTGGCGGAGGTAGTCCACAAGCGCGGCGCTTCCCGCTGCGACGCCGCCCATGACCCCGAAGGCCTTGGAGAGGGTCCCCACCTCCACATCCACCCGGCCGTGAAGGCCGAAATGGTCCACGATGCCCCGTCCGCCCCTGCCGAGAACGCCTTCACCGTGGGCGTCGTCCACCACGACGAGCACGCCTCGACGCTCGCAGATGTCCACGATCTCCGGAAGGCGCGCCACATCTCCGTCCATGGAGAAGACACCGTCCGTGACCAGAAGGGAACGCCCCTTGACGTCCCGATTCTCGTCGAGCTTTTTCTCCAGATCCGCCAGGTCGGAGTGGGCGTAACGCACCACCTTCGCTTTGGACAGGCGGCAGGCGTCGATGATGGAGGCGTGGTTGAGGGAGTCGCTGAAGATCACGTCCTCCGCGCTCGGGGCGAGGGTGGGGATGACCGCCAGGTTGGCGCAGAATCCCGACTGAACCACGATGGCGGCCTCCGCCCCCTTGAAGGCGGCGAGTTTCCGCTCCAGTTCGATGTGCGGGCTCATGGTCCCCGCGATGGTGCGCACCGCGCCGGGGCCCACTCCGTAGGCGTCCACATACTCCTTCACCTTCGCGACCAGCCGTGGGTCGTTACAAAGACCGAGATAATTGTTGGAGCAGAGATTGAGGTACTTCCTCCCCTCGATGGAGACCCAGGCTCCCTGAGGGCTCTCGATGGTGCGGATCGTTCCGTAGAGCCCGGCCTGTTTCATCGCGTCGAGCTCTTCCGTGAGAAAGGACATGGGAACGGCCATGAACATCACTCCCTGTCGCGTTTCGTTTTGTGTGTCTTCTCCAGTATGAAAAGAGAAGAGCGAGGGTGTCAATGGCGTATAATCGAAGGGGTTTTCGTATAATCGGCGGGGAGAAAATATAACGGAACCGAACGGAAACGAAGGGAGAACGAGCACATGGCGGGGGTGAACAGGGTCGACGGCACGAAGGAGAGTCTTTCCCTCGAAGAGCTGGCGGCGGGCATGAGCGGTGATACCTCCGCTCCTTACTACATCGCGGAGGTGCTCCGGGAGGCCATCTACCGAGGCATGCTGGAGGAGGGGCAACCGCTGCACCAGGCGCAGCTCGCCCAGCGGCTCGGCGTGAGTCCCATTCCCCTCCGGGAGGCACTGCGTCTTCTCGAGACGGAGGGACTCGTGCACTTTCAGGGATACCGCGGGGCCGTCGTGACGCCGCTCTCTCTGGAGGAGGCGGGAGAACTCTACGAAATGGTGACCGCTCTGGAGACGCACCTTCTGCGCATCGCCTTTCCGCGCATCACCCGTCGGGTGGTGGAGGACGCGGAACGGACCCTCCTCTCGATGGAGAACGAGCGGGACTGCCTCAAGTGGCGAGATCTGAACCAGATGTTCCACAACCTCTTCTACGAGCCCGCGGACCGGCCGCTCACGCTGGACGTGCTCGCCCGGCTCCGGCGGAAGACCGACCGGTACATCCGCATTCATCTCGCCTCGATGCGGGACGAGTCCCAGCGGCAGCACAAGGAGATTCTGAACGCGGTGGAGGCTCGGAACTGCGAGGCCGCCATCGAGGCACTGACGGCTCACCTGGCGTACACGTCCAACGATCTCCAGTCCTGTATGCGGCTGGAACATACCGCGGACAGGCGGCGGATTCGAGGGGGCTGAGGTGTGGGGCGCGGCGACGCCGAGGCGCTGGGCGGTGGTTGTGCCGCGCCTTGAGGAGGCCGAGATGCCCTGCGCGAAAGAGGAAAAAACGCGGCGCCACCTGCGGTCCGCGACAGGAAAATTCTTTCCGCGGCGTCTCCGAAGAGACGAGAAGGGAAGGAGACAAAAGAAGAAAGGAGAATGCCCGTGAAACCGAAGGTTCTCGTGACGCGCCGCATTCCCGAGGCGGGGCTCGCCCTGTTGCGGGAGCGAGTCGAGCTGGAAATCGGCCCCTCCGAGGGGTTCATGCCCCGGGAGGTGCTTCTGGCGAAACTGCCCCTCTTCGACGGCGTGCTCTGTCTCCTGAAGGACCGCATGGACCGGGAGGCCCTGGACGCGGCGGCGCGCCTCAAGGTGCTGAGCAACTACGGCGTCGGCTACGACAACATTGATGTTCCCTACGCGACGGCGAAGGGCATCGTGGTGACCAACACGCCGGACGTGCTCACCGAGGCCACGGCGGACATGACCTTTGCGCTGCTCCTCGCCGTGGCGCGGCGTCTCTCCGAGGCGGAGCGCATTGCCCGGGAGGGGAAATGGGTCTGGGCGCCGGACTTTCTGTTGGGTGCGGACCTGCACGGCGCTACCCTCGGCCTGGTGGGATTCGGTCGCATCGGCAAGGCCGTGGCCCGGCGGGCCAAGGGGTTCGGCATGCGGCTCCGCTATACTCTGGCCCGTCCCTCCGCCGAGGGGGACGAGCTGGGAGCGGTGCATGTGCCGGTGCCGGAAGACCTTCTGACGGAGAGCGATTTCGTCAGCCTGCACGTGCCTCTGGTGGCGGAGACGAGACACTTCATGAACGCCGAGCGGTTTCGCCGGATGAAGCCCGGGGCGATCTTCGTCAACACCGGTCGGGGCGGCCTGGTGGACCAGGAGGCGCTTGCCCGGGCGCTGAACGAGGGATGGATCGCCGGAGCGGGGTTGGATGTCTTCGATCCGGAGCCGCTTCCCGCGGAACACCCTCTCTTTCGGGCGAAGAACCTTCTTCCGGCGCCGCACATCGGGTCCGCCACGCCGGATGCCCGGAACGGCATGGCGGTCTGCGCCGCCACGAACCTCCTTGCCGTGCTGGAGGGACGAACGCCGCCGAATCCCGTTTTGGCCTGAGCACGAACACGAGAAGCGCGGCCTGTGCGGAGGCGTTTTCGTGGGTTTTGCGGCGATCTTTGCGCTGCGTCGTCGAAGGAGGCGGATTTTTTCGCGCTTGTGTCGCTCGTGTTCCGGCTTCCTTCATAGTGCATATGGCCTCTCTTTGGTGCATGGAGACAAGAACGACCGAGGGGATCTCGTCGAGATCCCCTCGGTCGTTGTTTCTTGTGATGTCTCGTGATGTGCTGAAGCGCGTGGAGCGTCAGCGAATGGCGTAGAGAACCCCCTCGGTGTCGCCGAAGAGGAGCAGTCCGTCCACGAGTATGGGGGCGGTCACGATCTCGCCGCTCGCCTTGTACGTCCAGAGTTTCCGACCGGAGCGCGCGTCCAGAGCGTAAAGGTTCCAGTCCGTGCCGCCCACGAAGACCACGCCGTTCGCGTGGGCCGGGGAGGACGTCACGGGGCCGCCCGTCGCGAAGGTCCAGCGCACGGCTCCTGTTGCGGCATCGAGGGCGTAGACGTTGCCGTCGTCACAGCCCACGAAGAGCGCGCCTCCCGCCACGGCGGGGGAGGAGGCGATGGGGCCCCCGAGAAGGGACTGCCACTTGGGAATGACCCCCTTGATCTGCACGGCATAAACCTTGCCGTCGAAACTCGCATACCAGACCCAGCCGCCCGAAGTGGCGGGAGAAGCGTCCACGGATCCCCCCGTGTAGGCGCCCCAGACTTCCTTGCCCGATGCGGTGTCGATGGCGCGGAAGCGTCCGTCGTGATCTCCGATGAAGAGGAGGTTGTCCGCCACGGCGGCGCTCCCGGCGAACCAGCGTTTTCCCTCGAAGGTCCACTTCACGTTTCCCGACGCGGCGTCGAGGGCGTAGAGCGTCCCCGCGAAGTTGCCGATGTAGACCGAGCCGCCCGTCACGGCGGGAGAGGCGAAGATGGCGTCTCCCGTGTTGGTGCTCCACTTGACCTTTCCGGATGCGGTGGAGAGAGCGTAGACCGTGCCGCCGTAGGTGCCGAAATAGGCGACGCCCCCCACGACCGCGGGTGAACCGAGGATGGAGCCGTCGGCCTTGAAGCTCCAGATGGGATTTCCCGTGCGGAGGTTCACCGCGAAAAACTCTCCTTCGGCATTGCCGAAGAAGACCACGTTCCCCACGACGGCGGGGGATCCTGTGATCTTGGAACTGGAGGGCAGCATCCAGGCGAGCTGTCCCGACGGCAGGGACGTCACCTGAAAATTCCCCGTGTTGCCCGGGTCGCCACGGAACTGGGGCACCGTGGTCCCCGCGAACGTGGGCAGGGCGAGGATGAGAAGAAACGCCGCGACAATGCACAATCGAAAGCCTCTGGCGCTCATGGTCGTACCTCCTTTCGAACTGCGTCGCCGAAAAGCGCGGCGACGGACCGGACATGACCGGCTTCCGGTGGTACGGAAAGGGTCAGGTCGGTACTTTTTCATACGTAGGAATATCATACTCCCCCTCGCAAAGGGAGACAACGCGCCATTTTCCCGAAGCGACGGCTTGCCGAAGCGAGGCGTCGTTCTTGTCACCGCCCGAGGGAGGTGCAGCGTCCCGCGAGTGCGAGGAGCGATTCCCGGACGCTCCTCGCCCGGTGTTCGTCCACAAGGGCGACGAGGCGGTCTCCGGCGAGGATCGTGGTCTCTCCAGAGGGAAGAATTTCGGCGGCGCCGCGGATGACGCTCACCAGGAGGCAGCGCCGGGGGAGGCGGATGTCCCGAATGCGCTCCCCGTCCAGAGCAGAGCCGGAGCAGACACTCACCTCCAGCAGAATTTTTCCCTCCGTCTCGGCCAGATAGTTCCGACGGTGCATCCGCCGGAGAAGGCGGGTGAGCAGCGACTCGTAGACGGGGCGGGCGCCGAGGAGTTCCGCCGTGACGGAGGCGACGAAGACCACGGCGGAGACACTCAGCAGATGGGAGAGGGAGCCCGTCATCTCCAGAATGAGGAGGATGCCCGTGAGCGGTGCCCGGACCACGGCGGCGAAGAATCCCGCCATGCCCACCACGAGAAAGTTCAGAAGATGGTCGCTGCCGGGAGGGAGGAAGGAGGATGCCGCCAGGGCGTACACGCTTCCCACCGCTCCGCCTATGGCGAGCATGGGGAAGAAGATACCCCCCGGCGCGCCGGAGCAGAAGCAGCGCAGGGTGAAGGCGAACTTTCCTGCGAGCAGGATCGCCGCGGCGGAAAGCGGTGTACCGCCCGCGGCGAGATGTTCGAGCAGCGCGTGCCCTCCGCCGAGGATGAACGGCAGAAGGGGACCGACGAGCAGTGCTCCTGCCGCGGGAATCAGGATGCGGAGTTCCGGAGGAATCCGGAGCCGTTCCGCGTAGAAAACCTGTCCCTCCAGGACAAGGCGGCAGAAAAGGGCGCCGCACAGGCCGAGAAGCACTCCAAGGGCGAGGAAATGTCCGTAGAAACGGAGGGGAAGATGCTCCAGCCGGGCGAAGTAAAGCACCGGCGAGAGGCCGAAGAAGCGCTTGGCCAGAAAATCCGCCGAGAGAGATGCCACCATGGCGGAGCCCAGAACGAAGGGCGAAAAGTTCTTGTGGACCTCCTCAAGGGCGAACATCACACCCGAGAGAGGGGCGTTGAAGGCGGCGGCAAGGCCGGCACTGGCGCCGGCGGTGACGAGGAAACGCTCTTCCACACGGTTTCTGCCGAGGAAACGGGAGAAACCCTTTGCCGCGGCGGCTCCGAGCTGCACCGACGGCCCTTCCCGTCCCAGGGAGAGCCCCATGCCCACCGCGAGGGCGCCTCCGACGAACTTGCCCAGGAGAACCCGTCCCCAGTTCATGGAGATCTGTCCCAGCAGTTCTCCCTCTACCTGAGGAATGCCGCTTCCCGAGAGGAGCGGCTCCGCCTTGACCATTCTCCCCAGCACGAGGGCACCGAGCATCCAGAAGGCGGCTACGAGAATTCCGGAGAAAAGAGTTCCGTCATGGAGTCCGGAGAGGACCGAGGCACCGAAATACTCCGCCTTCTGGAGGATGATGCGATAGAGGGTGGAAACGAGCCCCGCCGCGAGTCCCGCGGCAAGGCCCAGAAGCAGGAGGCGGAGCCGGAGGCTGCCGAAGTCGAGAAAGCGCGCCGCAGGTGGAGGCGCGGAATGTTCGTTCATGCGTTTTCTTTGCCTTTCGTCCGGGTGCAGGTATCACAGATTCCGTAAACGATGAGCTGTTTGCCCAGGACGGTGACGCCCTTGGGAACCTCGATGCGGGGAAGAGGCTGTCCCAGGAGACAGACCATGGCTCCGCAGGAAAGGCAGAGGAAATGAGGATGGTTGCCGGGGCATCCCGGCAACTCCGGGTCGGAGGCGCAGTAACGCCACTGGGCATCGATGCCCTGTGCCTTGTGAACCAGCCCGTGTTCCGTCAGGGATTCCAATGTTCGATAAAGCGTCACCTTGTCGCATTTCGGAATCTCCTCGGATCTGGCCGTGAGATCCGCGTGGGAGAGCGGGCGCCCCTCCCGGAGGAGCAGCACGAGCACTCCCTCCCGTATGGGAGTTGCCCGAAGTCCTGCCTGAAGCAGCATTTCCCGAGGCGTCACGCTGTTCCCTCCCTTTCCGTACCGTTTCGTCGACTCTCTCGTCCTCCTTGAGGGTAGCGCAAAAAGAAAGCCGGCGCAATGCGCCGGCTTTCTGCAGAGGCTTTTCGTTCAGCGGCGGGTGAAGCCGCACCGGGGATAGATACAGGAAGAGCAGGCGCGGCAGAGCCCCCCTACGCCCCAGGCGCGCACCTCCTTTTCCGTCGGAACGAGGCCGGCGAAGAGGCGATCCAGAAGCGGGTCGAGGGAAGTGCGCTCGTCGTGCACCACGCAGGCGGGAGCGCCCACCAATGCCGTCTTTCCCGCGAAGGCCAGCATGAGCATGGAGCCGGGAAGGACCGGAACGCCCCGGAAAAGCACGGTTTCCGCGACACTCCGAAGAGCTCCGGGGGTGACGTCGTCCGCATCGACGCTCATGCCGCCGGTACAGAGCACCAGGTCCGCCCCTTCCTCGCGGAAGGCCCGGATGGCGTCGGCGATTTCCTCCATGCGATCTCCGGCGATGCGCTGTCCAAGGATTCTTCCGCCGTAGGCTGCGACTTTGCGCTCCAGACGGGGAAGAAAGGCGTCCTTGTTTTTGCCGGAGCGGAATTCCTCGCCGGTAGTGACGAGTCCCACCGAGAGGGGAAGAAAGGGGTGCAGAGCCAGGGGTTTTGCCAGTGCTTCGGCCCGCTGCACCTGGATTTCCCGCACGGCGAGGGGCAGGACCCGAAGAGCTGCGACGCGCTCTCCGGAACGAACGGGAGTCAGCGGGGGCAATGTGGCGAGAATCCAGTCCGGATCATCGTTGATGGCGTCCACAAAGGTGGGGTCGAAGGCGAGAAGCCCCTCCGCGGTGGCGTGGAGTGCACAGCGTCCCTCGTCGGGGCCATCGAGGCGCAGTTCCGTTCCCCGAAGACGCCCGGCGAGGCGGATCGCCGCATCGTCCTCGTGCACCTCGTCCGGTTCGAGATCGAGGATGGAGAGGTGTTCCCGCCCCATGGCGCGAAGTTCGGGGAGGTCCTCCTCCCGCACGATCTGTCCTTTCTTGAATCGGGCTCCCTTATAGCCCGATGCAGGAACGATTTGGGTCAGGTCATGGGAAAGAGGCATACCGAGACAGTGCTCGACGGGAAGAACGCGAATCTTCATGGCTGATCTCCTCCTGCTGTGAAGACGTATCCTTGTGGTAGTATGGAAGATGCAAAATTTCTTTCCGAAACAGTCCATCCCCTTCCCCCCACTGCTTTCCGCACGTGGGAGAAAAGAAGGGAAGGAGACAGAACCTGCAATGGAGTTGCAACTCGGGCCGGTTCATTATACTCGGGCACAAGGGGAGATGTCCATGCTGCTCACTACGGTGACGGATGATCTCTGCGGCAAGGCGGATCTGCTCGGAGAGTGCGGACTCGCCCTCTATCTGGAGACGCCGCGGGGAACTGTTCTTTTCGATGCGGGGAGCGGCACGACGATCCTGGGGAACCTGAGAGCCCTCGGCTTTTCGCCCTCCGGAACGGATGCTCTCGTGTTGAGCCACGGCCACGCGGACCACGCCGGAGGCGTGCCGCAGCTCCTCTCCGTCGGTCTTTCCTGCCCTCTCTGGACTTCTCCGCGCGTCACCGACGCTCATTACGCCCGCCGGGATGGGATACCGCGCTATATGGGGCTGCATCTGGCTCCGGGGGCGCTGGCGGTGCGCCCCGTGACGGAACCGACGCAGGTTCTCTGCGACGTGTGGGCGTTCCCCGTTCCCGGGGAGAAGCGGGATCCCGATTTTGTTCCCTCCACGCCGCACCTGCTGTTGCGCGAGGGTGAGGAGTACGTCCCCGATCCCTTCGAGGACGAGCTGTCCCTGGTGGTGGAGGGTATCTTCGGAATCAGCGTCATTCTCGGGTGCGCCCACGCGGGAGTGGTGAACATCCTTGAGGCGGCAGCGGCTTTTTTCGGCACCCGCGCCTTTTATTCCGTCTCGGGAGGCATGCATCTGAAGGGGCAGAACGCGGTCTTTCTGGAACGCACCGTGGAGACCCTGCGGAGCCGTTTCGACGTGAAACACTGGCGTCCCTGCCATTGTACGGGTTTTACCGCGGCGGCACGACTTGCGGAAGCGATGGAATCCGTGGAGTGGGCGGCGTCGGGAAGCCGCGTGGAACTCTAGGGGAAAACGCCGACGGGATCGGGGTGTTTTTCAGGAAAGTCTCCGTGCGAAGGCGCTGCGACAGGCCCTGTCTCCGCGGTTCTACCGAGGGCGGAGAGGATACAATGGTGCGGAAGTTCTTCGGGCACATCCGGAAACAAAAACGGGGAAAGAGAGCAGAAGGAGGTTCAACGACATGAAAAAGCGCCTGGAAGGTATGCGGATTCTCATGTTCGTGGATGATGTCTACGAGGATCTGGAACTCTGGTATCCCAAGCTGCGCCTCGAAGAAGAGGGAGCCCGGGTGGTGGTGGCCGGCCCTGCGGCGGGCAAGGTCTACGACGGCAAGCACGGCTATCCCTGCAAGGCCGACACGGCCATCGACGACATGGCCGAGAACGATTTCGACGCTCTCGTGATCCCCGGAGGATTCGCGCCGGACAAGCTGCGCCGTCTCGAAAAAGTGAAAGATCTCACCCGACGTTTCCACGAGTCCGGAAAACTCGTGGCCCACATCTGTCACGCCGGGTGGATTCCCATCTCCGCGGGCATCATGAAGGGTTTCACCTGCACGTCCACGCCGGGCATCAGGGACGATCTGATCAATGCCGGAGCGGTCTGGGTGGACGAACCTCTTGTCATCGACCGGAACATGGTGTCCAGCCGCCGTCCCGACGATCTTCCCGACTTCTGCCGGGGTATTCTGTCGGTGCTCACGGGAGAACCTCTGTAACTGGAGAAATCCGGTAATGAGGGGAAGGCCTCCCGCATTACAAGCCTTGCGGAAGAGAGGCGACCGTGTGCCTCTCTCCACGGAGAAACGCTGCCACCGGAGATGCCGCGAAGGGACGGAAGACGATGACCGCACCGCAGGCAAGCCCCATCACGCTTTCGCTGTTCGACCTCTACAAGATCGGCCCTGGACCGTCCAGCTCCCACACCATCGGCCCCATGCGGGCGGGAGGACATTTCCGGCGCGCCCTTGCGGCGCTCTCCGCGGAGGAACTGCTCCGGGGCGAACGCATCGAAGTGCGACTCTACGGTTCCCTCAGCGCCACGGGGAAGGGACACGGCACGGACAGGGCCGTGCTGGCGGGACTTCTCGGCTTCGACCCGGAGCAGTGCGATGCCCGCGTTCTGGAGGATCTCGCCGAGGAGCCCAACAAAGCCCACAGGATCGCCGCGGGGAACCGGGAGTTCCTCTTTTCCCTCAACGACATCCGCTACGAGGGGACGATCCACAATTTTCCCTGGAACAACACTCTGATCATCGCCCTCCGGGGAGGGAGAGGTGCTTCAGAAGAGGCCGAGACGATCCTTCGGCACGTGTATTATTCCGTGGGGGGAGGCTTTCTGGTCGTGGAGGGGGAAGAGGACCCTCCTCGCCCCGCTCCTCCTCACCTCTACCGCACCATGGAGGAATTCTGCTCCCTGCTGCGGCGCACGAACCGCTCCCTGTCCGACCTGCTCCTCGACAACGAAAGAGCGCTCACCGGCATGGACGCTGCGGAGGTTTCCCGTCGTCTGGACCGGATTCTGGACGTCATGGAGGCCGCGGTGGACCTGGGGCTCCGTACCGAGGGCGTCCTTCCCGGCCCCATCGGGTTGCGACGAAAGGCGCCCATCCTCTTCCGCCGGAGCTATTCCCTGCAGAGCGACCCCAATCACGCGGTGGTGCTGCTCAACGCCTACGCCCTTGCTGCCGCCGAGGAGAACGCCGCCGGACACGTGGTGGTTACGGCGCCCACTCTGGGGTCGTCGGGGGTGCTTCCCGCCGTGGTGACCCTCATGGCCCGGCAGGGCAGGATTCCCAGGGAACTTCTCCGAGGGGGGCTTCTCGCCGCGGCGCTGGTGGGGTTTCTCGTGAAGACCGGGGCAAGTATCTCCGGTGCGGAAGTGGGGTGCCAGGGCGAGGTGGGAACCGCTTCGGCCATGGCAGCGGCGTTTCTCGCCCACGTAAACGGCTATCCCGTGTCGGTGCTGGAGAACGCTGCGGAAATCGCCCTGGAGCACCATCTGGGCATGACCTGCGATCCCGTGGGAGGATACGTGCAGATCCCCTGCATCGAACGGAACGCCATGGGGGCCGTCAAGGCCTACAATGCCTATCTCCTCGCCTCCTGCGGCGATCCTTCTGCCCAGAAGGTGCAGTTGGACCAGGTGATCCGGGCCCTCGCCGAGACGGGACGGGACATGTCCTCCCGGTACAAGGAGACCGCCGAAGGAGGATTGGCTGTGTGCTTCCCCCAGTGCTAGCGCTCCGGGAGCTGCGGGGTTGAAGGCCATGGGATTTCCGGCGCGGCGGAGCGCGGGGAAGGACGTCCCTTTCTGTACGGGTTTCGCTGCCCTGCGGGGCGTGACGTGCCGTCTGCTCCTCGGGGTGCTCCTTCTTCTCCTCGCGGGTCCTGGAGGTCGTTTGTCCCCCGGGCTCGCGGACGTCTCCGGAGAAACTCCCTTTGAAGCGAATGCCTCCTCCGGCGCGGACATCCTCTCGGGGGACGCCGGGGAGCGCGGTTCGATCCGCCTGCTCTTCGTCGGGGATATCATGGTGCACGCGCCGCAGCTCGAAGCGGCGAAACGAGTGACGCCGTCCCGCAAAGAAGAGGGAGGAAAGGGCGAGACGGTCTACGATTTTGCCCCCTTCTTCGCGGAGGTCCGTTCACTTCTCCGGAGCGCCGACCTGGCGGCGGGCAACCTGGAGACCACCCTGGGAGACCCCCGGAAGGGATACCGGGGCTATCCCTCCTTCAATTCCCCGGATTCCCTGGCGGAGGCTCTTCGGGACGCGGGGTTCGATCTGCTCTTCACCGCGAACAACCATTGCCTCGATTCGGGAGCTTCGGGACTTGTCCGTACCCTTCACGCCCTTGCCTCGGCGGATCTTTGCTCCACGGGGACCTTCGCCGCCGAAGCCTCTCGGGACATCCCCTGCATTGTCGAACGGGGAGGAATTGCCGTGGGCTTCCTCGCCTACACCTACGGGACCAACGGCATTCCCGTTCCCTCGGACCGCCCCTGGCTCGTGAACCTTCTGGACGAGACGCTCGTGAGCGCCGACGTGGCGGCGCTTCGCAAGGAGACGGACCTCCTGGTGGTGGCGTTTCATGTCGGCAACGAGTATGCCCGGCACCCTTCGGCGGCTCAGCGGCGCTTTGTTTCCCTGGCCCTTCGGAACGGTGCGGACATTGTTGTGGGAAGCCATCCTCACGTGCTTCAGCGTGTCTTCGTCTCCCGGGATGTGTCGCCCGTCTCCGGGGAAAGGGAAACGCCCCTCTCGGCGGACCGGATGACCGTGGTCGCCTATTCCCTGGGAAATTTCGTCTCGTTCCAGCGGACCGTGCCGCGGGACACCGGAGCGGTGCTCGGCATCGATGCCGCCCGGGACGACGACGGGGTGGTGCGCATCCGCCGGGTCTTCACCGTTCCCACCTGGGTTCAGGCGGCGCGGCGCAAGGAGGGACGGGAGATTCGCATCCTTCCTCTTCTGGACACGCTGGCCCGCCTCGACGCGGGAGAGAAACCGCGCATCTCCTCCGCGGAGGAGAAACGCATGCGGGCCGCTCTGGCGGAGGCGCTGGAGGCCCTTACGGGAAAGAAAACACCCCTTCCTCCGGAGGAAGGGGTGTGGGTGCTGTGGCAGCGAAGGGAGAAGCTGTATCCGACGCCGTCTCCCTGAGGGTGTTTCGTCAGGCGACTACCGAGGCGGTATAGCCCGCATCGTCCAGTGCGGCGAGCACGCCCTCCAGGTTTTCGGTGTTTACCAGGACCTGCTTTTTCTCAAGCAGAACCTGAATATCTTTCTCGTCGATGCGTTGCAGCGCTTCGGTGATGCGCCGGGCGCAGTGGCTGCAGGACATGTCCGGTACGGAGAGTACGTAGTGAGTCATACGGAGGAGCCTCCTTTTCATGGCATTTCACCGCATTGTTTTGTCGCCTTCGTCCCGCTTGTGGAAAAAGATGTCATGCGGGCGTCGGCGGTGCGTGTGCAGCTTTTTTTCGCAGGTCCTCTCCGTGATCGCGCAGTCCCCGTCGAGAGAGCGGGCGGTCTTTCGACGCACGTTGGGAGTCTGGATGTGCCGTGTCCGCCTCAGGCGCAGGAAACGTCCTCCTGCCTCCTGCCATGTTTCTGGGGCTCTTTGGAACATATGCGTGATGCGTAATGTCAATGTTCCCGGAGGCGAAAACTGTCGAATTTTGCACTCCCGCCAAAGGCAAAAAGAAACCCCTCGGAGTAGGGTCACTTGCGCAGGAGATCCTGGCTTTCCACCACGGACCGGCTGCCGAAGATCTCCATCCCGTCGGCGTACCAGTACAGCAGGGATGCGCTTCCGCCCCGCCAGTTCTTCGCCGTTCCCCGGAGCACCTTGTGGGTACTCGTGTTGGGGTGCTGCTGCCACGCCGGGGCCTCCGACGACAGCGTGGGGGAAAGAATCGCCGGAGAGACGGTGGCGAAGCAGAGAAGCGCCACCTTGCCGCTCGCGTAAACCACGCGCAGATCTCCGTAGCTGTCCGCCACAAGGCCCAGGTAGGTGCTCGAAATGTCCGGCTCTCCCAGTGCCTTTCGCACCGCCGCCAGTTCGCTGCCGAAGAAGACCCTGGGGAGGCCGTCCCAGCTCCCTCCGTAGAGGATGACATCCCGGAGCGAGAGCGGCGAGGGGGCCATGGCCGCGCTCGTCCCGGAGAGGAAGAGCAGTACCGCGAGGGCGCAACAGAGAAATCCCGCCGCGAAAAATCCTCGTCGTTTCACGAAAGATCCCTCCCTTCCGCGCATGTGTTTCCGTTTCATCCGCTCTTCGGCTTTCCTGGGCGCTTTTACGTCGGGCCGCTACGGCGCCGGTGTCGTCTCCGCCTGTCCCTCTTCGGAGACTTCCTCCTCATCCTCTTCCGGAAGCGGGTGCGTCTCCCGCCATTTGGCGACGACGGTCTCCAGGAGGGCCTGTTCCTCCGATGCGACGGGTCGGGTTTTCAGGGAAAGCCGGAGGCTCTCCATGTCCGAGGCTTCCGCACGGAGGGCATCCAGGGACTGAAGTACCGCCATGGCGGCGATCATGCCCTCGCCCATCTCCCCCGCCTCGTCGGGGCCGATGAGCTGGTCCCAGATGTCCCCCGCCTGGAGGAACTGAAGGATTTCCCGGGCGAGCACCTTCGCGTCGAGGAAGAGGAAGCCCTGGAGGTTCTTTTTCGCCAGGAGTTCCGCCAGGGCGGGATCGCTCTCCTGGGGAGTTGCGAGCTTCTGGGCGTCCAGGAAACCCGCGAGAAGGGTTGATCCCTTCACGGCGATGGTGACGGTGGCGGGAATGGACATGGAATAGACCGTGTCCCATCCCTCCACCTTGAGTTCCTCCAGCGGAAGCTGCTGTCCCCGGAGGAGTTCCGCCACGGTCGTGGCGATCTTCTTCGCCGCGTCTCCCGTCCCCTCGACGAGTGCGTAGGCTCCGGGAAGTGGAGCGGACATGAAGGAGGCGCCGCCGCCGATCACGACGGAGAAGGTCCGGGCCAGATTCCGCAGATCCCCCTCGGTGATACCGAACTGGCCGAGCATTCCAAGGGCCTGTTCCAGGCCGAACTTTGCCTCGTCGTCCCCGTAGGTGCGGATGATCTCCGCAAAGGCGTCATAGTTCACCGGCGTGGAGAGCGCGAGCAGCGTTTTCCCGCCTCCGAGGAGCGGCACGGGTTTGTCGAGAGGTGCGAATCCCCGGAGACGTTCCTCCGAGAGCATTGCTTTCGGAAGGTTGGTGTAGAAGCCGAAATTCAGCGCCTCGTCGCTCTTGTCGAACGCAAGCTCCATCTCCACGTGGGAGTTGAGGAAAATGGGCGTCGGTGCGGCGAGGAGGCCCATCTGGAGCAGACCGTTGTCGTGGAGGATGAGGTAGTTCCGGTCTGTGAATTTTCGGGTCGGGGCGAAGCGCCTGGCCGGATCGGCCAGAGCGGCGATGGAGCCGTCGATGTCCCGGGGCGTCATGCCCAGAAGGAGGAGATTTTCCTTTGCCGCCAGGGAAAGCCCCAGGAGAGGATGTTCCTCGTCGGTGGGGGAGATCCTGTAACAGGGGATTCCCAGAGGTGTCGGCGCGGGACCAGCGATGCGGAGACCGAAGTTTCCGGCGAACTCCAGGTCTTCCGAGGTGAGCGTTCCCCCGGCGATGCGCTTGAGGAGTTCCTCTCCTTCGGCAGTGAGGGAGAGCGCTCCCTGGACCTGCAGGACGCCCTTCCTGAGTCCTCCCGCGAAGGCTCCCGATTCCACGGGAAGGCTTGCGAGCCACTCCAGAGCCGCCGCCGCGTCCGGCTCCTCCTCCAGTGCCTCCCGGAAGGCTTTCGCAGCGAGAAGATCCTTGATCATGCCCTTGATGTCCCCTACGCGGGTCGCCACGTAGTAGGATTCGTCCGTCCAGCTTCCCAGTGCCTGGGCGGGGTCGAGGCGTTCCTGGCCGGACACCGGTGCGGCAAGAAGCAGAACGAGTGCGCACAGCACGGGGAAAACGAAGAGCCCTTCTCTTTTTCTCATGGTGCCACCTCCCGGAAGAAAGTCGTCGCAACCGGGATCAGCAAAGAGCCCGAAGCGTTGCGATCATGTCGCCATACGGATGAAGTGCCGCCGGTTGTTCTCTTGGCGTGCGGACCTCGAACAGGAATCTGGCGTCCCACCTCCTCCGTGGAATCGAAACTGCCTTCACTATAGAACTTTCGCGTCGCTTTCGCAAGGTTCCGCGACGTCGTGTCGCAGATCTGTCGCAGGTGTTTTTCGGTCAGTTCCCCAGAATGTTCTTGAGGATGGTTTCCTTGATGGTGTCCTCCAGCGAGGGCGACGGCTTGGGTTCCTGCGGCACCGGGGTGGGCTGCGGCGACGCTGTTTCCGGAACGGGTGTCACCTTCGGCTGTTCCTTCCCGGGAGCCACTTTGAGGTTTGACACACCGGGCGACGCGGGAGGTCCCTGCACGGTGCAGCTCACGTCCCGGAAATCCTGACTTCCGCCGCTCTGGGAAAATCCCGTGAGCGCACTCTGGAGGATGTCCCGGATGTTCTGGCCTCCGCCGAGGAGTCCTCCCTGGACACCCCCGAGAAGGGCGTTGATGACCTGAATGTTCACGTTTCCCTTCACGTCCAGGTTGAGCTTTTCCGCCGTCACTGTTCCCGTGGCACTGAGAGCGCGGTAGAGCGGGTCGTTCGGATACGGTTCGGCCTTCGTTCCCGGCAGGAGCGTGAGCGTTTCCTGCTGCACCTTGAAGGGGACGGTGAGGGTTTTGTAGCGGACACCTTGCGCGCCGTGCACGGCGGCGAGGAGGTTTACCCAGGAATAGCCCGTGACGGCTCCTTCCGCGGCGTCGAGGGTCCCCGTTCCGGAGAAGCTGCCCGAATCGGTGTTTCCCGTTCCCTTGAAGGTCAGGTGCGCCCGTCCTCCCACGCTTCCCCTGGAGCCCGCGGCGCTGCGGATGACCTGGTCCAGATTCGCGCCGGAGATATTCAGGGAGGTCTCCCATCCCCCCGAGGCGAGGTTCGCCCGAAGGGAGAGCGTCGCCGTGCCCTCGTGGAAGCGTGCCTTTCCGGAGGAGACGGCAAGGATGTTCTTGTCCACGGTGAAAGGAAGGGAGATCTCCGTGGCGGAGAGGCCGAAGGCTCCCGCCTGCGGGGAGGTGGCGCTGCCGGAGCCGCTCAGGATGCCTCCCTTGCGGGAGAGGGTCAGGGCGACGGCGGCCCGCCCGTTCACGCCCTTGCCCCGGAGGGCTTGCACGTCCTTCAGGAGATGGGCGAGATCGAGATCCTTTCCTTCGGCGCGCAGGTCGAAGGCCGTGTCGTCGCCCTCGGCGCGGAGGGTCCCTTCGGCGGTGAAGGGGGCGCCGTTCACCGTTGCCCGGGCGGAGGAGATCGTCACGTTCCAGGGGGAGGGGGCGCCGCTCTTTGCGGTGAAGGTGGCGGAGACAGCGGCATTCGCCAGGGAGAATGCCGCCACCGACAGCGCCGGCGAGGCGAGTTCCGTCGACCCGGCGAGATTTTCCGGAGGTCCCGAGACGGCGAAGGTCCCTTCCGCCTTGCCCGCGAGCGGCACCGGAAGGTCAAGGGCGGACGCGAGGGAGCCGAGGCCCACATCCTTGGCGCTGCCCTTCAGGTCCAGCGAGCCCGCATTCTTGCCGTCGGGAAGACCGACCTTGCCCGTAAGTGTGAGGGTGCCTCCGGCGAGGCCGGCGGTGGTGTTGTCGAGCAGGATCGCCGTTCCTTCGGTGCGGGCGTCCAGGGAGAGTTCGGTCAGGGCCAGTTTCTTCCACGCCAGGGACGCGGCCTGGATCTTCAACGGCCCCTGGAGGGAGGGCGTTCCGCCCGTGAGAGCGAAGGCGCCTCCGATTTTGAGCTGTCTCACCGAGAGGTTGCCCATCGCCTGGA
Organism: Aminiphilus sp.; assembly: GCF_029975095.1. Taxonomy (NCBI): domain Bacteria; kingdom Thermotogati; phylum Synergistota; class Synergistia; order Synergistales; family Aminiphilaceae; genus Aminiphilus; species Aminiphilus sp. Next base: position 6,463 of record NZ_JARKPW010000186.1, on the reverse strand, counting down.
GGGTCGGCGTGTGTGCCTCCAGCGTGCCCGTGAGGGCCTCGAGGTTTCCCTTGACGCTCCATGCCGCGCTCGCCGTTCCGGAGAGGGCATATTCACCGAGGGCGGGAAACATGCCCGCAAGGCCGCGGAGATCCACGCCGTCCACCCGTCCGGAGAGTTCCGCCACGGGAGCCTTGGGAAGGTTGCGCACCGTTCCGGCGGCGGAGAAGGTTCCGCCCCGCCAGAGGAAGGTCGCGCTCTTCAGGGAGAGCGTGTTCTTGGCGAAGGAAAACGTCGCGGAGGGTTTGGTGACGGGTTCTCCCCGGATCTGGATCTTTTCCGACGAGAGGGTCCCCGACAGGGTTGGTGCCGCGGAAGTGCCGCCGATCTGCAGTGCCGCGACGACGTTGCCCTCCATGGCGAGGTCGCCCGTTCCGGGTGCGAGGGCGGCGACCCGGGCCAGGTTCAGCGCGTTTCCCTTGAAGTCCAATTTCAGCACCGGGGTCTTCTCAAGCACAATCGTTCCTCCGAGGGAGAGCGGAGAGCCCAGCCCGTTGGAGCGGAAGGTCACGTGGAGTGTCTTTCCTCCCCGGACCTTGATCTCCCCCACTGTGTCGGCGAACTCCTGTCCCGAGAGAACGAGCCGCTTCGCCCGGAGGGTCACCCGTCCGTCGGGGGCGCCGCCTTTTCCGGAGAGCGCGAGCGTGACCTCGTCGAGGGTTCCCTGCGCCGCCTCCAGTTCGGGGAAAAGGCGCGCCAGTGAGGCCAGCGCGATGCCGGAGCCTTTGAGGGTGACCGTCATTTCCGGAGGCAGCTCCCGAAAGACGAAGGAGGCCTCTCCCGACAGGGGGATGCCGAAGGCGTTGCCCTTCAGGTCGTTGACGTGCAGCGTGTTCTCCAGAGAGGCGAAGGAAGCGGCCACGCCGTCCAGAGGAACGCCCGCGACGTTCCCTTTGTCGAGGGAGAGTTGCCCGAGCAGAACGGGTTTCTGCCACGTCCCCTCCGCCCGGAGGTGCAGGGAGAACGTGCCGGACAGTGGCCCCGGAAGGTCCGGCCAAAGGGCCGCCAGTTCCGCCCCATCCATGTCCTTGAACGTTCCTTCCAGCGCGAGGTGGGGCGCAACCGCTCCCGCGACGGCGACGGTGCCCTTGCCCACTCGAAGGTCGAGACGGGAAACGGCGAGTCTCTCCGCGGGAAGACGGAACGTCGCCGCGCCCGTCACGGGGAGCGCGCCGTAGGCGACGTCCAGCTCGGCTTCCAGAGTGTCCTCCCTGAAACGGAGAGAGAGCTCCCGAACCAGTACCGTGCCGAAGGGAGTTCGCACCGAGCTGTCCCGGAACGACACCGTTCCCAGCGGAAGCGTCCCCGCGGGTTCCCCACCTCCAAGGTCCTTCAGAAGCGCGTTTGTCGCGTCGGTGTCGATGTCCGCGCCGGAGACGGTCAGGGAGGAGACGAAGGGATTACCGGAGAGGATGGAGAAGAGTCCCACCCGGAGAGCGACTTCCTTTGCGGCAAAGACCTGTCCTCCGTTCTTGACGAGGCGTACGCCGCCGACGGTGTACCCGCGCAGCGGGTTTCCCGAGATGTGCTCCAGTTCGAGCGTGGCTCCCGTGGCGTTCGTCACGGTTTCTTGCGCGAGACGTCCCACCAGGTCCGTCGCCGCATCCGTGGTGAAAAGCAGCGCCGTTCCGCCTCCGGCGAAAACGAGGAGAAGCAGAAGAACCGTGCGCCATGTCTTTCCGGCCATGACGGCACCTCCTTTTTTGAAGCATGTGCGTTGCCGAGCTGTTTCGTCACTTGATACCATTCCGGATTATACCATGATGCCATACCCCCCATTCCTGTCCGTCCGCCCGGAGCGGGGGTGGAAGAGATGCGTGCGGCAAGGTGTGCAAAAAAGTTTACAATGCGTCCGGCGGCTGCCTGTGGCGATGAGCCGTACTTTCAGGAATGCCTTTTTGTGTTCGATCCACAGGTCCATGTCAAGGCAGCGGCTGGACTCCAGCCACGTCCCGCGTGGATTGCGACGTGCGGTGATTCGCGAGGCGTTCCATTCGGGAGGCCGCCGACAAAAGCCCTCTGTATGTTCCGGATCCGGGTGTTCCTTGCAAAAGGCCGTCGCGTTGCGTGAAGGTGTTGCACCGGGAGTTTTAAAGGCGAGGATGCTCGGAGAGGGACGGATCCCCTCTCTTCCGGAGAGGATCCTCGTCGGAAGAGAATGTGTTGCGGGATGTGGCGTGCCCCGACGGGGAGGCCCGGTTTTCCAGGTCCTCCCCGTCGTTTTCCGTTCATTCCTGGTCCGGTTTCTCCAGAGCCCGGGAGAAATCGGCGAGGATGTCCACCTCGTCCTCGATCCCGACGGAGACGCGCACCAGGCCGTCCCCGACACCCCATGCGTCGCGTTCTTCCTCGGGAACTCCGCGGTGGGAAGTCTTTCCGGGATGGGAGACGATGGTGGCCGTCGAGGCGAGGCTCGGCACGAGCTTGGCCAGGGAGAGCTTTCGGATGAACTGTTTCGCCTCCCTGCCGCCGCCGGGGAGTTCGAAGCTGAGCATCCCCCCGAACCCGGCGTCGCCGAAGAGGCGGGTCGCCAGGGGATGCCAGGGGGATGAGGGGAGTCCGGGGTAGTGAACCCGGGAAACCCTGGGTGACGCCTCCAGAAGGCGGGCAAGGGCGAGAGCGTTGACGGAGTGGGCTTTCATGCGCAGAGAGAGGGTGCGTGCCCCCCGGACGGCGAGCCAGGCGTCGAAGGGGCTCAGGGAGGCACCCCAGATGCTTCGGAGTCCCTTTGCCCTGTCGATGAAGGCTTTGGTTCCCGCGAGAACGCCTCCGATGACGTCGCTGTGCCCATTCAGGTATTTTGTGGCGCTCGACGCGACCCATGCGGCGCCCTGTTCCAGAGGACGGCAGAGCATGGGCGAGGCGAAGGTGTTGTCCACGCCGAGCAGGGCTCCGTTCCGGGCGGCGGTTTCAGCGAGGCGGGGAAGGTCCGTCACCTCCATGAGCGGATTGGAGATGGTCTCCACGTAGACCAGGCGTGTCTCGGGGCGGATCGCCTCTTCCACTGCGCCGGGGTCCGTCGCGTCCACGAGGGTCACCGCCACGCCCATGCGGGGCAGGTGGGAGGTGAGGAAGGAGTAGACGCCGCCGTAGAGGACCCGCCCTGCGACAACGTGGTCTCCCGGGGCGACGCCGGCGCTGATGGCGGTGACGATGGCGGCCATTCCCGAGGAGAACGCGGCCCCCGCCTCGCCTCCCTCCAGGCGTGCGTAGAGTTCCTCCAGTGCGTCGCAGGAAGGGTTTCCGAGGCGTGAATAGATGTGTCCCGGGGTTCTTCCTTCGTAGACGTCGTCCAGCTCTTCCAGGGAGTCGAAGCGGAAGACCGAGCTGGCATAGATGGGGGCCACCTCGGGCGGGGTGGTCCCCTTTTCTCCCGAGCGCCCGCCGTGGACAGTGAGCGTCGCGATGCGGAGGGGCAGTGTGTCGTGGTCGTTCATGATCATCCTCCTCCTTGAAAAGAAAAGCGATGAGTGGATTCGGGCACGCCGGCCTTCCGGCGGGGTGCCTCGCCTCGACCGGAACGGGCGTTCGGGTTCCTCGGCCGAGGACACGCGGGAACATTATCGTATGCTCCAAAGGGGTGCGTCAAACCGAAAGAGACGAAGGCGCGACGTCTTCGGTATGATGGGATGGTTGCAGCGGGCGTACAAAGGAAGAGAAGGTACGAAGAGGACAAGGGTTCTTCTCCTTTCTCCGGAGAGTGCGGGAGAAGGCCGAGGAAAGGAGCGAACGGAATGGTGGCCTGCAAAGGATATTTCGACGGCGCATCCCGGGGAAATCCCGGTCCCGCCGGAGCCGGTGCGTGGATAGAGGGGCCGGACGGGAACTGTCTCTGGGAGGCGGCACGCCCCCTGGGCGTGCGGACCAACAACGAGGCGGAGTACGAGGCGCTTCTTCTCCTTCTCGAAGAGGTGGCGCGGAGAGGGCTGAAGGAGCTGCTCGTTCTCGGAGACAGCCGGCTGGTGATCTGTCAGATGCAGGGGGTGTGGAAGATCAGGGAAGAGCGCCTGCGGGAACTCGCCGACCGGGCACGGAGTCTCGTCCGGGGGCGCTCCGTGCGCTACGAATGGGTTCCTCGGGAGCGGAACGCCCGGGCGGATCGCCTGTCCAACAGGGCACTCGACGAGAGCGGTGGAGGAGCGGGGAAGACTTTCTCCGTCTCTCCGGAAAAGTCCGGCCTTGCAGTTCCGGAATGGCTCGAACCGCTGGGAGCCCCCGGAGAAAAGCCCGCTGCGGACGGCGGGGAACCGGTGGTTCTGGAGTCGGTGGAGCCCCACATCTACCTCGCCCGGGGAAGCGAAACCTACGCGGTGGACACGCTGCACCGGGCCTGTACCTGCCGAGGGTTTCTCTTTCGCAGGGCGTGCCGCCATCTTCGGGCGGCCCTCGACAGGGAGGCGGCGGAGACGCGTGCCGCGGCGACCCCACCGGAGATCTCCGTTTTCGGGGACGTGGAAGAACCTTCGCGGTGATCTCCGTCGGCCCGGCCCGAAGCGGCGGTGTTTGCTCCGGATTTCTTCTGTTTCATGCGTGAGGGTTTTTCTCAAACTCTCACGCAATGCTTTTGCGATGCATCGTTGTCCGATGATATACTTGATTTTGCAAAAGCAATGTTATTGCGAAAGACTGCCGGCCCGGGTTGCTGCGGAAAAGGAAGGTGATGCGGGATGTCTCCGCCCAGAGTACTCGTTGTGGAAGATGAGCTGATCATCGCCGAGGACATGAAACGGCGGCTCGAAAAGCTCGGATACGACGTGGACGATGTGGTCCTGTCCGGAAAGGAGCTTTTTGAACGCATCCGGAAGGAACGTCCCGACGTGATTCTCATGGACATCCATCTCGGCGGTGAAACCGACGGTGTGGATCTCGCGGCGAAACTCCGGGAGGTGGAAGACATTCCCGTCATCTTCGTCACGGCCTATGCCGACGAGGAGACGGTGGAGCGTGCCAAGGAAAGTGCTCCTTTCGGGTATGTCATCAAGCCTGTGAAGGACGGAGATCTCCGCACCTCCATCGAAATCGCGCTCTACAAGCACGCCATGGAGAAAAGGCTCCGCGACAGCGAGGAGCGCTTCCGCGACCTCTTCATTCATACGTTCGCGGGTGTGCTGGTGCTGGAGCCCGGTGAGACCGGCTTCACCGTGAAGGACCTCAATCCCGCCGCGCTCGCGCTGGGAGGAATGAGCGAGGATGTCCGGGGAAAACGTGTCGAGGAGTGTCTGGAGGATGCGGCGTCTCCCGAGCTTCTTGCGCTGCTCGATCGGGTCTGGAGAAGAGGCGTGAGCGAGACCGTCACGCTCTCGCGGTACCGGGACGGGGAGATCGTTTCCTGGAGAGAGTACCACGCGTATCATGCCGCCTTGGGAGAAATGGGACTCGTCATCCGGGACGTGACGGAGCGGAAACGCACGGAAGAGATGCTCCGGCGGCGCACCCACGACCTGGAACAACGGGTTCGCGTGGAAGACTGCCTTGCGGAGGTGCTCTCCGTGCTGGCCGAGGATATCCTTCCTTTTTCGCGCAAACTGGAGAAGATCGTGCGGCTTCTTCCCCGGGGGGTCCATTTTTCCGACGAGGCGGGGGTCCGTATCGTGCTGGGGAGCGAGCAGTACCGGACGGAGAATTTCTTCGCCACGCTCTGGGGTGTTTCGCGCCCGCTCCTCGTTCGGGGGCGACAGGTGGGAAGCCTGGAGATCCACGCTCTGGCGGAGAAACCGCCCCTCTACGAGGGCCCCCTCCTGCGGGAGGAAGTGGTCTTCCTCGATCGTGTCGCGGAGTACCTGACGTGGGCAGTGCGTACCGAGGAGAACAGAAAGCGGTTTTCCCGGGAAATGGAGTACCTGCAGGCGACACTCAATGCGTCGGAGGTCCCCCAGCTCGTGGTGGATCGAAACGGTGCGGCGGTGTATCTCAACAACGCCTTTGAGGCCGCTACGGGGCTTTCCCTGGAGGAACTCCGCTTTCGGGACATCTGGGACGCCGTTCGTGTCCGGGGCGAGCAGGATGTGGTCTGCGACACCGAAGGGGTTCGGAAATCCTTTCGGGACGTTTGCGAGACGGGCGCTCCCGAGGAATTGCCCGACGCATTTTCCCTCTTTCCCTGCCGGGGCGACGGCAGATGCCGGGTGCTTCGGATGACACCGCTGTGGGGAATGGCCCAGGAAATGCTGGGAGTGCTTTTTTCCCTCGTGTTTCCCGGAGTGCATGAAGTGCGTTTGCCCGGGGAGGAGGGGAGCGATCCTCATGAGCGGCGAAGGTAGAGAACAGGAACGGTCGAGGGCTTTTCTGGAGAACTCCATCGAAAAGCTCCTTGCGGAGGTCGATGCCTACTCCCTCGGCGAGGATGGTCTGAGCGGCGTCGAGGCGGTGGATGCCTTCTTCGAGATCCAGATCACCCGGGACAAACTCAAGGCCTTCGTGGATC